>NZ_JAKZEQ010000003.1:0-145940 GCF_022549155.1 Lactiplantibacillus sp. ME-2 | reverse complement strand
GATTCGTTTTTCCTCAGATTATACCTGAATTTTTAGTTTTCAGACAGTCCCTAGTCTTATAATATAGAGATATTAAAGCGGTAATAGCAGGACTGACGGAATTGAAACGGCGTTGGTCTCCTTGGGCAAAAATGCTATACTAACTTCAGAGTTTAACGTTAGGGGTCACGCACATGCAGGTATTAAAGATTTTTGAATTGTTTCTTTTACAACCGCTAGTTTGGTTAGGATTGCTGCGTAGTTATTTAACCGCTAAACGGCGGGTGAAGAGTGAACGGCAGCATTTTCAGAGTGCTATCAACCCACAATTAGTTGAAGTCCACCACTTTTTAGTGGATGGCTGTTTACTAGGAGTTCTAATGACAATTATTAGCTTGGCATTGGGATTAGTGGTGGCCCCCATCTGGGTGGTTATATACGAAGTAGTGGCGGCCATTAGCTTGATCATTATTCCTGGTGCACTGGTACCAGTGACCGCTTTTGGCCTCAGCTGGTTAGTTTATTGGATTATGAGCCCGGAATTAACGACGGTGGGGGGCGCTTTACAACGGCACGGTGTTGCCATGACCAGTATGAGTGGCAATTTGGTGGTGAACGGACTATTGTTATTAGCCATCGTGCTGGCGGCTACGGCGGTCTTGTTACGACACTATGATTATGAGGGCCGTTCACCGCAACTACAGCCCGACCAACGTGGAAAGCGACTTGTTCGTTACCAGTGGCAACAATTGTTGGTCTTACCAGTTGGGGTACTGGTCCCCGGTGATTGGTTACACGCAACTATCAGTTGGTGGCCTGTGTTTATGGTTGGCGAGCGCTCCTTCAGCATTTTATTGTTGCCTTTATTAGTTGGGACGAGTGTTCGCGTTTATAAGCAGCTGCCACAAATTGCATGGCGGCAGTTAGCGGCCCGCTATGGTTGGGTAACACTCGCGAGTGTTTTGGTTGCAATCATTGCCCGTTTTGCAGTGCTCAGCCCGCAGTGGTTGCTAGCATTGATGGGATTAATCGTTGTGCTAACTTGGGGAATCTTAGCACAGCACCGTTATTATGATCGACACCAACAGTTTCGATATTCTGATACTGAACAAGGTGTGCGGGTGATTGGGTTACGCCCCCACACGCCCGCGGATAAATTAAATCTCGATTTAGGAGATATTATCTTGGAATGTAACCGGCAACCAGTTAATACGGAAGCTGAATTTTACGCGGCCCTACTGAAAAGTCCGACGTATGTTCACCTCAAAGTGCGCAATCGGCAACAGGAATTAATTATTACCGAAACGGCGATCTATAATGGCGCCCCACACGAGTTAGGAATTGTGTTATTCACTGATCAGGAGGATTAATGACCATGGATAAGATTTTAGTGGTAGACGACGAACCAGCTATCGTCACGTTATTATCATATAACTTGAAGCAGGCGGGGTACGAAGTTGTGACGGCGACGGATGGTGCGGACGCGTTGTCATTAGGCCTGGCCCAATCATTTACATGTATTTTGTTAGATTTGATGTTGCCGAAACTCGATGGAATGGAAGTAACAAAAAAGTTACGACAAGAAAAGGTTCAGACGCCTATTATTATTGTGACGGCTAAAAATGATGAGTTTGATAAAGTGTTCGGCTTGGAATTAGGTGCGGACGATTATATAACCAAGCCGTTTTCACCCCGCGAAGTGCTCGCTCGGATCAAAGCAGTTATTCGGCGGACAACGCCGGACGAGCCCGTGACACCACCGGCACCCATGCCGCCTGCTAATCGTGCGGTAATGCTTGTTGGTGATTTACAGATTGATCAAAACAAATACCGAGTCGCGCGCAACGGGAAAAATATCAGCTTGACACCAAAGGAATTTGAATTACTTGTGTATTTTGTTGAACGAGAAGGTCGGGTTCTCAGTCGTGATGCGATTTTAAATCACGTCTGGGGCTACGACTATGCTAGTGAGACGCGGATCGTTGATATTCACATCTCACATTTACGTGAAAAGATTGAAGCAGATCCCAAGCAGCCACGGTTGATCAGGACGGTCCGGGGTTTTGGCTACGAATTTGTGGGTGACGGCCATGCATAATCGCTGGCAACAGACGACACGGTTATTGCTCATGGAAAATGTATTACTGGTTTTGATCGTGTTGGTCGTGTTGCAGCACTTTTCGCCAATTAAGTGGTCCTGGCGCCTAGTCGGTTGTTTAGTTGGTGCTTGGCTGGTTTTGGCAGTAATCGAGGGCTTGATCGCTTGGCGGCAACAAAGTGAACGGCAGCGCACGATCGACCGTATGGAAGCTAAGCTTCGTCAGATGAGTAGCCAGCAATTTCCACCACATATCTTATTGCCACAATCGGACCCCTTATACAGCCTAGCACAAGCGGTCAACCAGTTAGAGAGTTATCAAAAAAGTCAGACGCGCCGTGCGGAACTGCAAGAAAAAGAGTTAATGATGATTATGCGGTACTTGCCTGTGGGAGTGATGGTCATTGACCACCGGCGACAGGTTCAACTGTCTAATCCGGCGATGAGTGAACTATTGCAAGTCTCGGTTAATACGGTGGCCCACATTTATACCAAGGATATTCAGCTGTACGCGTTGACTAAATTGATTGAAGATACGATTACTAGTGGCAAAAATCAACGGGCAACGATTACGTTGACTCCAGCGCCTAGCACGCAGGTTGTCGAGGCTTCAACCGTTTATATCCAAGGCAATCGTTCACAATTTCAAATTGTCCTGATGTTGTATGATATCACTGAAGTCTATATGATTGAACAAATGCAGGATGATTTTGTCAGCAACGCTAGCCACGAGTTGAAGACGCCGATTACAGCCATTTCCGGTTTCACTGAAACGTTGTTAAGTGGTGCCAAGGATGATCCGGACACGCTTGACCAATTCTTGCATATTATTGCGGATGAAAGTCAACGGTTGATTGATCTCATTCAGGATGTTCTGTCGCTATCGCGAATTCGTGCTCAGAATACGACGATGTTAACCTTAGTTCCGCTTGCTGTTCGACCATTGATCGAACAGGAACTGGCTGTAGTTCAGCAGGCAATCGAACGTCAGCACTTAACGATCAATAACCAAGTCGATGCTGATCTAATGATAACGAGCGATTCACAGAAGTTGAGTCAGATCATCAAAAATCTGTTAACGAATGCAATCAAGTATAATCGACCTCATGGTAGCGTGACGATTGCCACCATGGTCAGTCATCAAACGTGGTCGCTGATAGTTAAAGATACGGGCATTGGTATCAGTGCCGATGATCAACAGCGTATTTTTGAACGCTTCTATCGGGCGAGTCCGTCACGTTCACAGCAACTTGTGAGTGGGACTGGACTCGGATTAGCGATTGTTCAAGAATTGGTCAACGCAATGCACGGAACAATCGACGTTGTCAGTCAACGGGGCGTTGGGACAACTATGACAGTTACATTGCCACTAGCTGCGAGTGCTTCCGAGCAGTAGTAAGGCGTTAAGCATACGGACAGTTCTGATTGTAACTGGTGGTCTATCAAATGATGACGTGGTGACGGTATGAGTTGCATTGCTGAGTCAAAAGATGTCATTAGTTGAGCATTGAATGTGTCGTAATTAAGCCAGACGAATTGATAACGATTTTTAAGGTAAATGTAAACCTTGAAAATCGTTTTTTTTGTGCACTTTTTTAATTTTCCTTTCATATTGGGGGCTAAAAGCCGGTAATAATTAAAAATATATCGACGTTTACACAATCTTTACAAAACTCATATAAAGCATTTACACAAACTTTGTATTATTGAATATGAGCAATGGGTAGGAGGTATATAGTTATGAGAAAAAGTCGGGTCATCCAATTAATCGTGTTAATCGCGATCATTGGACTAGTTGGATTAGGGTACACACATCGCGATCAAACTAGTGCCAGTGAATCAATTACCGCGGTTGGATCAACGGCCTTACAGCCACTGGTTGAAGCAGCCGGTGAACAATACAGCAGCAACCATACCGGTGTGTTTATCAATGTGCAGGGTGGTGGCTCTGGAACGGGACTCAGTCAAATTCAGGCGGGGGCCGTGGCAATCGGTAATTCTGATATTTTTGCCGAAGAACAGTCTGGCATTACAGCGAGCAAGTTAATTGATCACCGGGTAGCCGTCGTCGGTATTGCCCCCATCGTTAATAAAAAGGCGGGCATTACCAATTTGACGCAGCAGCAACTCATTCAGATTTTTACTGGCAAGGTCACGAATTGGCGTGAAGTTGGTGGACGTAATTTACCGATTACGTTAATTAACCGTGCTCAAGGCTCCGGAACCCGGAAGACATTTGAGCGATACGCCTTAAAGGGTAATCAGAGTGTTGATTCCCAAGAACAAGATTCGTCAGGATTAGCTCGGTCAATTGTTGCTAGTACACCTGGCGCAATTAGTTATGTGGCTTTTTCTTACTTAGACAACTCAGTCCAGACCGTCAATGTTGATGGTATTCGGCCAACCGAAAAAAATGTGCGGAATAATCGCTGGTACATCTGGTCCTACGAACATTTATATACGGGGAAGCACCCCAATCAGTTAACCAAAAAATTTATTGATTACATTTTATCAACCGCTGTTCAGCAGAAGTTAGTCAAGCAGTTAGGTTATATTTCGGTCCATGACATGCAAGTACAGCGGAATGCGGCCGGTAAAGTTTCAGTTATGAAATGAGGGAGAGCGCATGGATAAAATTCGAGAAAGCTTATTAAAAAAATCAGTTGCTAGTAAAATTGAACGGCGTGGTAAGGCCATTAGTCTAGTTTGTCTAGCGCTAATTGTCGGGATTGTCTTTTTGATTTTCTACTTTGTTGCATCACGGGGGTTAGCAACCTTTTTTCAAAATCACATTAATCTATGGCAATTTCTGAGTGGGACGCAGTGGAACCCCGGAACAGTCGGAACGAATGGACAACCAGCTGTGGGGGCACTACCGATGATTGTTGGATCGTTTTTGATTACGATTCTTTCGGCCTTCATTGCCACACCGTTTGCTATCGGGACGGCGGTCTTTATGACCGAAATTTCACCACGGCGGGGGGCGAAGATTCTCCGGCCAGTTACGGAACTATTAGTTGGTATTCCATCCGTAGTGTATGGATTTATCGGGCTACAAGTTGTCGTACCGTTTGTTCGTAATACGTTTGGGGGTAGTGGCTACGGGATTCTTTCTGGGACCTTTGTGCTATTTGTCATGATCTTACCGACCGTGACGTCAATGACGGCGGATGCGCTGAATTCGGTACCCCGTTATTACCGAGAAGCCTCGCTAGCTCTAGGGGCGACGCGCTGGCAAACAATTTATAAAGTCGTCCTGCGGGCAGCCATTCCTGGCATGCTGACTGCCGTCGTATTTGGGATGGCCCGCGCCTTTGGGGAAGCTCTGGCGGTCCAAATGGTGATTGGGAACGCGACGTTGTTGCCGCATAACCTAGTTTCACCAGCCGCAACTTTGACAAGTATCTTGACGATGGGAATCGGGAACACTGTCATGGGTTCATTACAAAATAATGCATTGTGGTCATTAGCCATGATCCTGTTATTGATGTCCTTAGTCTTTAACTTAGTCATTCGCTACATTGGTCGAAAGGGGAAATTAAACCATGAACGCTAAACGCATCGATAAAATTGCCACTGGCGTGCTATACGGCGTCGCAGCCTTTGTGGTCATCATCTTAGTTGCCCTATTGGGATACATTCTGATCCAAGGGGTGCCCAAAATTTCGTGGCATTTTTTAACGTCGCCGGCCCTGGCTTTTGAAGCGGGTGGTGGGATTGGCATTCAGTTGTTTAACTCCTTCTACTTACTATTTTTAGCGTTATTGATTTCATTACCGATTTCACTGGGTGCGGGGATCTATCTAAATGAATATGCGCCGCAAAATACGGTGACTGGCCTGATTCGGACGACCATTGAAATTCTGAGTTCATTGCCATCCGTAGTCGTGGGGCTGTTCGGATACTTGTTCTTTGTAGTGCAGTTCAAGTTAGGCTTCTCGATTCTTTCCGGGGCGTTTGCGCTGACCGTGTTTAACTTACCGATTTTAACCCGGAGTATTGAGGAAGCACTCGCCAATATCTCAGATAATCAACGGGAGGCCGGCTACGCGTTAGGGCTATCACGTTGGGAGACGGTGACGAAGATCGTGGTTCCCGCTGCCTTACCAAGCATTTTAACGGGGGTCGTCTTGAGTGCCGGGCGGATCTTTGGTGAAGCCGCAGCTTTAATCTACACTGCGGGTCAAAGTGCACCAGCCTTGGACTTTGGTAACTGGAATCCATTTGATATCAGTAGTCCACTCAGTCCACTACGTCCAGCCGAAACGTTGGCCGTTCATATTTGGAAGATCAACTCAGAAGGAATTATGCCGGACGCGAAAGCCGTTTCGGCGGGGGCTTCAGCCGTATTAATTATTGCGGTATTGCTCTTTAACTTCTTAGCTCGTTGGCTTGGCAAACGCTTGTACAAACACTTAACCGCTGAATAAAGGAGGCCGTTTTGATGGCAGATAACACAATGACGACGACACAACGTAACATCATGGCGTTTGATCCTAAAGATCATGAAATCGCGCTTTCAACTGAGGATTTACACGTCTTTTATGGTAAATCCGAGGCTATTTCAGAGGGCGATTTACAGTTTGAACGTTATAAGATTAGTGCGTTGATTGGCCCATCCGGTTCCGGAAAGTCAACCTACTTGCGTTCGCTAAACCGAATGAATGACCGTATTGCAACGGTTAAGGGCAAAATTATGTATCGCGGCTTAGATATTAACAGTAATGATATTGATGTCTATGAGATGCGCCGGCACATTGGCATGGTGTTTCAACGGCCTAATCCGTTTGCCAAATCAATCTATGAGAATATTGCTTTTGCACTCCGCCAGCGCGGAATGAACAAGAAACAAGACTTGGATGAAATTGTTGAACGGTCTTTACGGCAAGCGGCGATGTGGGACCAAGTTAAAGATGACTTAAATAAAAGTGCGTTAGCTCTGTCTGGCGGGCAGCAACAACGACTCTGTATTGCTCGGGCAATTGCAATCAAGCCAGACATTTTACTGCTCGATGAACCAGCGAGTGCTTTGGATCCAGTCTCGACAAGTCAAATTGAAGATACTTTGTTAGAACTAAAGCAGAATTATACCATTATTATTGTGACGCATAATATGCAACAAGCATCGCGAATTAGCGACTATACCGCGTTCTTTAACCTCGGCAAAGTCCTAGAATACTCAGAGACCGGTGAGATTTTTACCAATCCTCAGGTTGATCTGACGAATGACTATATTTCCGGAAACTTTGGATAGGAGGACCGTTCATGAGTACAATTTTAACGACCGAGAACTTATCATTATTTTATGGTAAAAAAGAGGCCCTCAAAGGAATTAACATTGATTTTGATGATAAAGGAATCACGGCTTTGATTGGGCCCTCTGGCTGTGGTAAATCCACCTTTTTACGTTGCTTGAACCGGATGAACGATCTGATTCCTAATGTAACGATCACGGGTGAGGTGAACTTCAATGGTCACAATATTTATGCGCCCACGACCGATACGGTTCAATTGCGTAAAGAGATCGGCATGGTGTTTCAACAGCCGAATCCCTTTCCATTCTCAATTTATGAGAATGTCATTTACGGGTTACGGTTGACAGGAGTCCATGATAAAGAACGCTTAGACGCGGCGGTAGAAAGAAGTCTGAAGCAGGCTGCAATTTGGGATGAAGTTAAGGACCGGTTGCATGCCAATGCGCTATCATTGTCTGGTGGGCAACAACAACGGGTTTGTATCGCACGCGTCCTAGCCGTCGAACCTGATATTATCCTTTTAGACGAGGCCACTAGTGCACTTGATCCGATATCGAGTCGGATGATTGAAGAAACCCTATTGAATTTGCGCCAGGATTACACTATCATAACTGTTACGCATAACATGCAACAGGCGTCACGAATTTCTGACCGAACGGCGTTTTTCCTGAATGGTGAATTAATTGAGGTCAACGACACGAAACAGATTTTCATGAATCCAGTTAAACAGGAAACCAATGACTATATTTCAGGACGATTTGGTTAGGAGGAAAAAAACATGCGACGACTTTTTGATGATGAACTAAACGATATTGATGCAAACTTCACTGAAATGGGAATGATGGTTAGCGAGACGATTGAAAAGGCAGTCAAGGCGTTTATCGACCATGACCGCGACCTCGCACAAGAAATCATTGATAATGATGCTAAAATCAACCAACGAGAAGTTGAACTAGAACAGAAATCATTTGAGATGATTGCGTTATACCAACCCGTCACTTCTGATTTGCGAGAAATTGTCACCATTTTGAAAGCCGTCTCTGAATTGGAACGGATGGCCGATTATGCACGTAATATTGCTCACGCTACGATTCGGGTCAAAGGAAATGTGCGCGTCCCTGAAATTGAGGCAGCGTTATCAGAAATGGGGAATCGCGTGCGAAAGATGGTCGAAGAGATGTTGGCAGCTTACGTCAAAAGTGATGATCAGGAAGCACGCCGGGTCGCAGCTAAAGACGCAAAAGTCGGGGAGATGTATGATCGTATTAATGAGAAGGGAATCTCCAAGATGGAGCGCCATCCTGAGACGGTCATCGGTTCCACGGATTACCTGAATGTTGCAACTTACCTAATGCGCATCGGGGCGTTAGTAACTAATATTGGTGAGTGGATCGTGTATTTGAATACTGGTGAGATTATCGAATTGAATCCAGAAAGTTCTAATTTAGTGTAACTAATCATAAATAATTGCTTAAAGCCGGTCGTCTAGTTTGCAACCGGCTTTTACAATTAGTAAGATATGGTTAGATAAACTGATAAGGAGCGTCTAACGATGAAATCAAATACAAAACAAAAGTTAACTAAATCTAATAATCGCGTTTTCGCCGGCGTCCTCGGGGGCATTGCTGAATATTTGAACTGGAATGCAACGATTCTACGAGTACTCTACGTTATTTTAACCTTGGTTACCCATGGCTTTGGTGTTTTGGTATACTTAGTATTAATGACAATTATCCCAAGTAAACCAGACAATACGGGTTTCTTCGAACAGATGCGGCAAAGTACCGGTACTCAAGCTAAACCGCAAGCGCATGGGCGCAAAGAGATTCATAACGTTCATGAAGAGGATGATCCGCGTCACTAAGATTAATGGAGTGATTATACAGTGGGCTTTTGGAAACGAATTTTAATCAATACAATCTTATTTATTGCGATTGCTGGCTTTTTTCAGAGCAGTTTTCACGTTGCAAGTGTGTGGATGGCTTTAATTGCCAGTTTTGTGCTTGCAATTTTAAACGCCGCTATTAAGCCGTTTTTGCTGTTATTATCGTTACCGATTACGTTATTGACACTCGGGCTATTCAGTATTGTCATCAATGGTTTTATGCTTCAGATGACATCCTACGTTGTGGGTAAGGCCAATTTCGGCTTTTCGAGTTTTGGCATGGCGATGGTTGTTTCGATTCTCATGTCAATTGCTAACGTGATTGTTTCCAACTTTTTCGCGAAAGACGGCGTTGATGGTGAATAAAGCGCTTTAAAGTGCTAAGATTAGAAGATAGAAATAATCCGTTTTCAGTCATAAAAGTGTGGCCGCTTGAAAGGGTAGCGTAATGGCGCGACTGGACAACGCGGGCCACACTTTTTTATTAGTGGAACAATTAGGAGGGATTCTTTTGGCAGGAAGTGTAACCGTTGCCGATTTGGTGAAAAATACGCGCCTGGATGTGTATCATGGCGCTGACTTATTAGAAAAGAAAGATATTACAACGAGCGACATTTCACGTCCGGGGCTGGCGTTGACCGGTTACTTCAACTACTATCCTCGTGAACGAGTGCAATTGCTAGGTAAAACTGAAACCGCTTATTCGAAAAATATGAGTCATGATGAACGACTGATGATTTTTCGTAAGATGTGTCAGTTAACCACACCCGCGTTCGTCATTTCAACGGGGTTACCCGTTCCAGAAGAACTCGTGCAAGCCGGTGAGGAAAATGGCGTGCCGATTTTAGGAACGAAAATGACATCATCACGGATTCTAAGTAATATGACGAATTACTTGGAAGGTAAATTAGCTGAACGACAATCTGTCCACGGGGTATTAGTTGACATCTATGGATTAGGTGTGCTGATTACTGGTGATTCCGGTGTTGGGAAGAGTGAAACGGCCCTGGAATTAGTCAAACGGGGGCATCGTTTGATTGCTGATGACCGGGTCGATGTCTATCAACAGGATGAACAAACGCTTGTCGGTGAAGCACCCGCAATCTTGAATCACTTATTGGAGATTCGAGGTATCGGAATTATTGATGTTATGAATCTTTTTGGCGCTGGGGCTGTTCGTCAAGATACCGACATTGACCTTATCGTGCACCTTGAGAATTGGACGCCGGATAAGCAATTTGATAGACTAGGAAATGGAGAACAGAACCGGAAATTCTTTGATGTTGAAGTTCCTGAAATCTCGATTCCAGTTAAGACTGGACGTAACCTAGCAATCATTATCGAAGCAGCGGCCATGAACTTTCGGGCCGAGAGCATGGGCTACGATGCGACCAAGGTCTTTGACGATAACTTGAACAAGTTGATCAAAACGAATTCCGTGCATGATTCTCACAAGTAATAAGGAGATGGCAGTAGCGTGAATACCGTTTTAGGGGCACTTAACCCAATTGCACTGCGGTTAGGACCAATTCAGGTCCATTGGTACGGCGTCATTATTGCTAGTGCCGTCGTCATTGCGGTTGCACTAGCAGTACGTGAAGGTCAGCGACGGGGTGTTCGGCCCGATGACATTTACGATATGATTTTATGGGCACTTCCGTTTACTTTAATTGCGGCGCGGACTTACTATGTGATTTTCCAGTGGTCATATTATCGTCAGAATCCCGGTGAAATCATCCGTATCTGGGATGGTGGAATTGCCATCTATGGTGGCTTGATTGGCGCCGGAATTGTGGTCATTTTATTCTGTCGGTCACGCTTTATCCCAACTTGGCTAATGCTTGATATTGCCGCACCAACGGTGATTATGGGCCAAGGTATTGGTCGCTGGGGTAACTTTATGAACCAGGAGGCTTTTGGTCGAGTGACTAGTCTGAGTTTCTTACAAGGCTTGCACTTACCTGATTGGCTGATTAACCAGATGTATATCCGTGGCGCGTATCGGCAACCAACATTCTTGTATGAGTCGGTATGGGATCTATTAGGATTTGCCTTACTGATGCTCACGCGTCATCGCACACATTGGTATAAGCAGGGTGATGTCTTCTTGACTTATGTTGCTTGGTACGCCTTTGGCCGCTTCTTCACAGAAGGGATGCGGACTGACTCGCTCATGCTATTTAACGTTATTCGGGTCTCACAAGCGTTGTCAGTGGTACTGTTCTTTGGTAGCATTGGCTTAATGATCTGGCGCCGGCATCACAATCCGAATAATCGTTGGTATTTAGCGGGTTCTGGTCAAAAGGTTGTCGCAGAAAATAAGTAGATTAGAGGGTTATTTGAATGATGAAAAAAATTGCCGTTTTAGGTGCTGGCTCATGGGGTAGCATTTTGGCAAATCTGTTGGATGAAAATGGCCACTCAGTGCGGCTCTGGTCGTACTCACCGGCCCAAGTCACAGAATTAAATAAGCAACACACGAATGAGCGATACGTTCCTGATTTTAAATATTCAGAAACGTTGACTGCTTATTCTAATCTAACACAGGCGATTGATGGTGCGGATGTAATCTTGTTTGTCGTACCAACCAAAGCGATTCGCGAAGTGGCCCAACAAGTGACTGCCGTGCTTGCCAAGACCCATCAGCGGCCGATTATTGTGCATGCTAGCAAGGGACTCGAACAAGAGACACACAAGCGGCTGTCGCAAGTTTTGGCAGAAGAAATTCCCACCGAATTACGACAAGCGATCGTTGTCTTATCGGGCCCTAGTCATGCTGAAGAAGTGGCCCGCCACGATATTACGTTGATTACGGCGGCTAGCGCCGATGAATCTGCAGCCGAATTAGTACAGCAACTCTTCATGAATGACTATTTCCGCATTTACACGAATACCGACGTGGTTGGTGTTGAACTAGGTGCGGCGCTCAAAAATATCATTGCCCTGGGTGCTGGTGCGCTACACGGCCTGGGCTATGGTGATGACGCCAAGGCAGCCTTAATGACTCGTGGTTTAGCTGAAATCAGTCGGCTCGGAGTGGCGTTGGGCGCAGAGCCGTTGACATTTATCGGTTTATCCGGTGTTGGCGATTTAATTGTTACGGCAACTAGTGTCCATTCGCGTAACTGGCGTGCTGGTAATGAGTTAGGTGCTGGTCAGGACCTCAAGACGGTGATTGATACCATGGGCATGGTTATTGAAGGTATCCCGTCAACTAAAGCCGCTTACGAGCTTGCACAGCAACAAAATATCGAAATGCCCATCACTGAAGCGATTTATGATGTATTATATAAGAGTGCCGACATTAAGGAAGTCATTCCACAATTGATGCGGCGCGAGGGGAAACCTGAGATTCAGTAGGAATTTCCAAACTAATTTCACTATTTTTAGGAGGATTTATCACATGTCAAAAGTTAGAAAAGCCGTTATCCCAGCGGCCGGATTAGGAACACGGTTTTTGCCTGCTACTAAGGCGATGCCTAAAGAAATGTTACCAATCGTTGATAAACCAACGATTCAGTTCATTGTTGACGAAGCTCGTAAATCGGGGATCGAAGACATTGTTATCGTCACGGGTAAGAGCAAGCGTAGTATTGAAGATTACTATGATTCTAACCCAGAATTAGAGGATAACTTACGGGCTAAGCACAAGGAAGAAATGCTCAAGCTGGTTCAAGAAACCACAGACATTAACTTGTACTTTATCCGGCAATCACACCCACGTGGTTTGGGCGATGCCGTTTTAACGGCTAAAGCTTTCGTTGGTGACGAACCTTTCGTCGTCATGCTTGGTGATGATTTAATGGAAGACAAAGTACCGTTAACCAAACAGTTAATGAATAGCTATGACAAGACACATGCGTCAACGTTAGCTGTTATGAAGGTTCCTCATGAGGAAGTTTCTAAGTATGGGGTTATCAATCCTGAAAGTGAAAAGGAACCGGGCCTATACAACGTTAATAACTTTGTTGAAAAGCCATCGCCTGAAGACGCGCCTAGTGATCTTGCTATCATTGGTCGTTACTTATTAACACCAGAAATTTTTGATGTTCTTGAAAACCAAAAACCTGGTAAGGGTGACGAAATTCAATTGACGGATGCCATTGATACGTTGAACAAGACTCAGCGGGTCTTTGCCCATGAATTTAAGGGGACTCGGCACGATGTTGGCTACAAGTTTGGCTACTTGAAGACGACGATCGAATACGGGTTAACTCATCCGGATGTTAAGGCTGACTTGCGGACTTACATCAAGGATCTTGGTGCTAAGTTATCTAAAGAAGATAGCGCCGCTCCTAAAACAACGAAGAAACCAACTAAATAATACTTGATTAATTAAAACAACCGTGAAATCTATTAAGATTTCACGGTTGTTTTTAGTTAACTGCTGAATAATTGCGATTCACTAATTAAGCTGGCACCTAGTGGTCGGCTTTTAATTTGAATAAATGGGGCTTGCCATAATAATAACCTTGGCGTAGTGAAATATTTAAGTCATTCGCCATTTGATCTTCGGCATCGTTTTCAACACCCTCTAGAATTAACCGGATATCATGTTGTACCGCAATGTCGCGCCAGAATTTTAATTGAATGGGAATCTCGTTTTCACGATCTTCGGCCCGAAAGTTTTGCATGGCGAATTTGATTTCTTCGGCCGATTCGAGTAGCGGTTTAATGTGGTCGTAAACGTTGATTCCCGTGCCAACGTCATCAATGCTAAATTGTAGGCCGTTAGCCTTGTACTTATCAATTTGTTGTTGCATCGCCGCCAGTGTAAACGTATCTTCACCGGGTTCTTCTGTGACTTCGACGATAACATGAACCGGGAATAGCTTTTTCTGAGCATCAATGACTGCGGCAGCAATATCATCATTTAAAAATTGCTTGCGATTAAAGTTAATTGATACTGACCCGATTTTTAATGCAAGCTCACTAGCCGTAGCCTTTAGTAAGCTGACTTGTACATCGATCGGAATATTATCGAAGCTTTCTGGTAAGGTCCACCGGTCCTGATCAGTCTCACGATAGCGAATCAGCATCTCGTAGCCAATCAGTGAATTATTAAATTTATCTAACTGGGGCTGAATAAAATAGCGGTACATAAGGGAACTCCTTAGACTTGAATTAACACGATTTGATGCTTCCTAATACATACTATACCAAAAAATGAATAAGTGAAACTGTTTGACACCATCTTTTTTTGCATGGTATCGATTATCAATTGGGCTAATGATGATTGTGCTAAACTGCTTGGTGAACAAGGTAATTTTCTGAAAATGAGTAAAAAGTCAATTAGTGGTTACCTGGCAAAGCTGGTATGGACGATATTATGAGAATAACTGCTTGCCAGCGTATCGCTGATTGGTTTTTAAAAGTAGTTATGTTTCATCATGACCTGTATTTATATTGACTAGAGTTATGTATTTGCGCAGTAAAGCGGTTATAATATACCTATGGTTAAATAAATAAAATTATAATTGGGAGCAAAATGAAATGAAGATTGTAATTGTTGGATGTACGCATGCGGGGACCGCTGCGGCTGCACAAATTCTGAAGGATCATCCGGAGGCTACGGTCACGATTTATGAGCGTGATGACAATATTTCATTCTTATCATGTGGGATCTACCTTTATCTCGGGGGAAAGGTCAATCACTTGGAAGATATGTTCTATTCGTCACCAGAAACGTTAGCCAAGTTGGGGGCAATGGTCAGAACCAAACATAACGTGTTAAAAATTGACGCCCAGTCGAAGACCTTACAAGTGGTTGACATGACTACTGGAAAAGTGTTTGGCGATACTTATGATAAATTGATTATGACGACTGGTTCAAATGTTGCGGTCCCGCCGATTTTTGGAATCGATGAGTCTAAGGTCCTATTATGCAAGACCTACAGCCAAGCACAGGAAATTTACCAAACAGCCCAAGACAATCAGCGGATCGCAATCATTGGGGCGGGTTATATTGGAACCGAATTATCTGAAAGTTATGCAAATACACATCATGAAGTAACGTTATTCCAATCGCATGATCAAATTTTGAATAATTACATTAGTAAAGAAATTTCAGACCAAGCAGTTCAGCTATTAAAAGATCATGGCGTGAACGTGCTATTGAATCACCAAGTAACTGCCTTTACTGGTAATGATGATGGTGAACTTGTCATTGAAACCAATCAAGGCGATTTTAATGCTGATCTAGCAATTGTCGGAACTGGGTTTGTTCCCAATACAGAACTGTTACGCGGTCAAGTTGAGATGGATAAGCACGGTGCCATTATCATCAATGATTACGTTCAGACCTCTGACCCAGATATTTACGCTGCTGGTGATTCTTGTGTCGTTAACTTCAACCCAACTGGGCGTTCGGCTTATACGCCATTAGCAACCAATGCGGTTCGGCAGGGTGCGTTAGCGGGGGCCAATGTTTTTGGTAACCAGCAACGATATATGGGGACTCAAGCGACATCGGCCATGCAACTCTTCGATCACACGCTGGCAACCACGGGGTTAACACTGGCAATGGCGAAATTGAATCATATTCCAGCTGAACGGGTGACTTATGAGGGCAACTGGCGACCAGCTTACATGCCAAGTACGGCGAAACTGACGATTGAATTAATTTATAATCCGGAAAATCGTAAAATTCTCGGTGCTCAGTTCTTAAGTGCGCATGAAGTGGCACAGTCTGCTAATGCGTTATCAAGCGCGATTCAAAATGGAAACACCATCGATGATCTAGCATTTGTGGATATGTTATTCTCACCTAATTTTGATGAACCATTCAATTATCTGAACCTCGTCGCCCAACAAGCGATTGAACAAGAACGCCAGGCAGGCCGCAATCACCCACGAATTACGGCCTATGGCGATTGGGCCAAGCAAAATGATAAGGATTTACAATAAGAAGTAAGTCTTACCATGGGTTGAATTCAAGTGAACTGGCATAATTTTATTTATTTAAATCTCGGTTTTTAGTCAATATATGGTTAAAAGCTATAATTGACTTCAGTTGTGTACAAACAAGATAGTCGACAAATGTAAATTTTGGGGGTATATTAAGCGTCATAGGAATTTAAGTGGAAGGGGTCTTTAGAAATGGCAAAGAGTTACGACGTGATTATTATTGGTGCGGGGCCTGCCGGCATGACAGCCGCCCTCTATGCTTCACGAGCCAATCTATCAGTGCTACTATTAGATCGCGGAATCTATGGTGGGCAAATGAATAATACCGCCGCAATTGAAAATTATCCGGGCTTCAAATCTGTTTTGGGGCCGGATTTGGCTAAAGACATGTATGAATCAGCGACCCAGTTTGGTGCTGAATACGCGTATGGTAGCGTCGAATCCGTTGAAGATCGCGGCGATGTTAAAATCGTGACGACGGATAGCGATACGTTTGAGACTAAGGCCCTTGTCATTGGGACTGGTTCTGAATATCGTAAGCTGGGTGTTACTGGCGAGGATACGTATGGTGGCCGCGGTGTCTCATACTGCGCAGTTTGTGATGGAGCGTTTTTCCGTAACAAGCATGTAGTTGTCGTTGGTGGCGGTGACTCAGCGATTGAGGAAGGCACTTACCTGACACAGCTTGCTGATAAGGTGACGGTTATTCATCGTCGTGACCAATTGCGGGCACAACAAATCTTACAAGATCGGGCTTTTGCTAATCCAAAGATGGAATTTGTTTGGAATAGCAACGTGACGGAAATCATCGGTGATGATAAGAAGGTCACGGGAGTTAAGGTTAATAATAATAAGACTGGTGAAGACAGTGAGATTGCGGTCGATGGTGTCTTTATCTATGTTGGTATTAACCCAATTACGAAGCCATTCAGTAATCTTGGGATTACTGACGAAAACGGCTGGATCGAAACTAATGACCACATGGAAACCAAGGTCCCTGGTATTTTTGCAGTCGGTGATGTTCGTAAGAAAGATTTACGCCAAGTTGCGACGGCGGTTGGTGAAGGCGGAACTGCCGGTCAAGGCGTTTACACTTATATCACTGCTTTAGGCGACAAAGTTAACAATTAAATAAAATTAAAAAATGCGTAGCTGATTTAATTGAGATCAGCCACGCATTTTTTATTGGTAAATATAGCGTTAGTCATTGTTTGACGATGACCAAAGGTTCGCGAATTAGTGTTGATAGGGAAATAGAAGCAATTGCTTGTTAGTATACGTTGCCAGGTAAATATCACTGACAGTATAGTGCTGGGCCTGCAATTGGGTCAGTAACCAGGCTTCATCATGATTACTAGTTTCAAGCGCATCGAGGTTGACCTGACCATCGACGATTATTGGATACTTGACGGCGTCGTCGCCCACTTGGGTAATCGTCAGTTGGCCGTTTTGTTCAAGTACGGCCCGTTTGACGTAGCGAATATCCGTGATACCTTCCGTACGCAAGCGAAACATCAGATCGTTAGCACTCATCCCATTTTTGAGGGCCGTGCTGACGAGTAATTGCCCATTTTTAATCAATAGCTGTGGCTGTCCATCAATCAAACGTTTCACGTAGCGATTGTGATGTGTTAGGAATCGCAGGACCAGCACTAGCAGTGTCCAGATGAGAAGCACTAAAATGTATTGTAAAACAGTAACGCTGGTACTATAAATCATGCCCCCAACGATTGCACCGAGAACGTAGTTTTGAACTTGGTCGAGGGCGCTGATTGGCGCAAGGTTACTTTTACCAGATAGATTGATTTGTAGAATGATGGTCAATAGCCCGAGGGCCAGTTTGATCGTCACATCCCAGTATGAAAACATTTATTGCCCCTCCTTAACATAATTGATTGTTGATTGAATCGGTGTGGCTTTAGTCAGGGTATAACTGTTTCCATCCGTATTGATCGTCACGTTATAGATATGGTCATGGACTTTAATGAGCATCCCACTGCTGACAGAACTTGTATTAGACCAGACCGCGGTTTTACGAACCCCTTTTTCTTTGGCGACACGCTGCATAATTTGTGTCACTTGTGATTTTTGGTTGAAACTATTTTTGATTGTCTGCCATTCATTAAATTGAATGCCGACGAGCAGCAATAATAATAAAACCATGATAATGAATAAGTCGCGGTATTTTAGGTCTGTTTTATGGCGGTACCATAACCAGCTGAGTATGGCGATTATTAATATAATGATGCCGATGGCTGCGAGTTGGACAAGAGTATGATTGTTATTTTGATGGACTAAGTAGTTGTATGAATAAAAAGTCATGATGGCCTCCTTATAAGATTTATTATAGCAAGTTTTGATAGTGACTGAACTAACTAGCACTTCAGAATTTATGGGTATTCGCACTGATGCGGGCCCACTACGCATTTAAAATGCATTAATTAATGGATTTTCTTAGTAAATTTTACTTTGTAAAGTGTGTCAATGTTGTATACTATTTTTGTAAGCACTAACAAATATCGGAATTGGAGATGGTTTTTGTGAGTTGGCAGGATACTTATAATACCTGGAAAAACCAAGCGACACTTGAAACTAGTTTAAAACAAGAATTGACGGGCATGGCTGGCGATGACGCCGCCTTAGAAGACGCCTTTTATGAACCAATGGAATTCGGAACCGCGGGGATGCGGGGGGTACTTGGACCTGGTATCAACCGGATGAATATTTATACGGTTCGTCAAGCAACGGAAGGGTTAGCACGCTTCATGGATACCTTGCCTGCTGAGGTTAAGGAACGCGGGGTAGCAATCAGTTTTGATTCCCGCCATCATTCAGAAGATTTTGCGCATGAATCTGCGCGAGTATTGGGCCAACATGGTATCAAGTCATACGTTTTTGAAAGCTTGCGGCCAACCCCAGAACTTTCATTTACCGTTCGGCATCTGCATACTTACGCAGGGATCATGATTACGGCGAGCCATAATCCGAAGCAATATAATGGCTACAAGATTTATGGCGAAGATGGTGGTCAAATGCCACCTAAGGAATCTGATCTTATCACATCATATATTCGTAAAGTTGACGATGTCTTTGCGATTGCCGTTGCTGATGAACAACAATTATTAGCTGATAAGACGGAAACCATTATTGGGGATGATGTCGATCAGGACTACTTAGCTAAGGTCAAAGAAGTGACGATCAATCAAAAACTAGTGGATGAAGTCGGTAAGGACATGAAGTTAGTCTTCACACCATTACATGGGACTGGCCGGATGCTTGGCGAAAAGGCTTTGAAGAATGCCGGGTTTAAAAACTTCAGTGTTGTTAAGGAACAAGCTGTGGCTGACCCTGAATTCTCGACGGTTAAATTCCCTAATCCTGAATTTCCTGAAGCCTTTAAGATGGCCATTGATTTGGGTAAAAAAGAAGGTGCGGATGTCTTGATTGCGGTTGATCCTGATGCTGACCGGTTAGGGACAGCTGTTCGTCAACCTAATGGTGAGTATGTTCTGTTGACGGGTAATCAAATTGCCGCTGTCTTGTTACACTACATCTTGCAAGCAAACAAGGATGCCGGGACGTTACCGACCAATGCGGCCGCAGTTAAGTCAATTGTTTCAAGTGAATTTGCTACTAAAGTAGCGGCTTCATATGGTGTCACGATGATCAATGTCTTGACCGGTTTCAAGTATATTGCTGAACAAATCGAACATTTTGAAGCCACTGGCGAACATACCTATATGTTTGGTTTTGAAGAAAGTTACGGTTACTTAATCAAACCATTTGTTCATGACAAGGATGCGATTCAAACCACAGTGCTTTTAGCCGAAGTAGCGGCTTATTATAAGCAACAAGGTAAGAACCTTTATGATGGATTACAAGACTTGTTTAAGGAATACGGTTACTTCCGCGAACAAACCACGTCCGAAGAATTTGATGGCGTTGGCGGCAGCGATAAGATTGCGGCTCTGATGACTAAGTTCCGAAGCGAAGCACCAACTGCCTTTGCCGGCTACGATGTCACTGGGACTGAAGACTTCCAGAGTCAAACGGAAAGCTTTGCTGATGGCCACACGGCACCAATTGCTTTGCCAAAGGCGAATGTCTTGAAGTATCATTTAAATGATGGCACTTGGATCGCCATTCGGCCATCTGGTACGGAACCAAAGATCAAGTTCTACATTGGAACGCTAGGTAGTACGTTAGAAGAAGCTAATGATAAGTTAGCGAAATTTGAAGATGCCATTCAAGCGTTTATTAAAGAATAAATTGGTTATTTAGTCAGAAGTTGTACGGCCCAGCTGACTAGCCATGCTAAGTGATAAATAACGCCTTACGAAATTTCAAGTTAATTTCGTAAGGCGTTATTTAGTTGTTGTTCACATTAGAAATTAATTCATTGTCGGATATTCAAAGTTGACGGGGTCACCGGGTAGGCGTAATAATTGCGGTTTGCCATAGTAATAACCTTGTCGAAGATTAATATCGAAGTGACTACTCAAGTGATCATCTTCGGCGTCTTCAATCCCCTCTAAGATTAAACGCAATCCGTATTCACTACTGATGGCCCGCCAAAAATGGAGCTTTTGCTGAATCTTAGGATCTTTGATATCACTGCGGAAGTTTTGCAACGCAAATTTTAATTCAGAAGCTAATGGCAAAATTTCTTGGATACTCTTGAAATCGTTAATTCCGGTACCAACATCATCAAGTGAAATTTGCATACCATGTTCGATGAACCCCCGTAAGTGTGGGATTAACATGGTATCTGGATAATCCTTAGGACTACGTTCCTCAGTTAGCTCAACGACTAATTTAGCAGGATAGAGCTGAACCTGACTTTGAATAATGGCCTTCGCAACCGTTGTATCCATCAATTGTTCGCGACTGATATTGACTGCACAATAACGAACTTTTAGTCCAAGAATTTTAGTCGTTGCAATGAGCAGATCAGAGGTAACTTGTGAACTAATTGCGGCAAAGGATTCAGGCAGACGCCAGCCGTCTGGGGTTAGTTGTTTGATTAGTAGTTCGTATCCGTAAACTGTATTGTTGAGTAAGTTAAGTTGAGGTTGTACAAAATAGCGGTAAATTGGTTCCATAAGTACCATCGCCTTTTATAATAAGTTTAAAATCATTGAATCGTTTTAATATCAACCGAATCGCTGTATACTCTAAGTATACGTCAACTTAAATAAATGTTTAACTTAATCCAAGTTAAATTTTAACTTTTAATGAAAGCTGTGGTCGAAACAATGAAAGTTGCCATTATTGGCTGTACACATGCGGGGATTGCCGCCATGAAACAAATCTTGAAATATTATCCGGGCACTGAAATTACCGTCTATGAACGGCACGCGGATATTTCATATATGTCTTGTGGGACTTATCTACACTTAGGGGGTACCATCCATAATTTGGATCAAGCGTTGTACGCTAATCCTAGTGAATTTAGTGAACAAGGTGTGCAGATGCGGATGCAGTATGATGTGATCAATGTGAATGCTGATAAGCATACAATTTTGGCTCAAAATTTACAGACAAAAGAATTACAAACGGATCACTATGATAAGTTAGTCATGGCGACGGGTTCAATCACTGCAATCCCGGCTATTCCGGGCGTAGAGAATCCTAAGGTCATGCTTTGCAAAACATGTGAACAGGCCCAGCAACTCTACGAAGCAGCTAAACATGCACACCATATTGCAATCGTTGGTGGTGGCTATTCGGGGGTGGAACTTGCTGAGGGGTACGTGAAGTCCGGACACACTGTGACGTTGTTTCAACGGGGCCCCCACTTAATTAATGAGTATCTTGATCCACAAATTTCTGAGAAGATCGAAGACTTGTTAACGACGAAAGGCATCCAAGTTAGAACCAATGCACAAGTGACGGCTTTTAGTGATACGGCTGATAATCGACTACGAGTTGCAACCGCTGATAGTGAAGAAATATTTGATATGGCTGTTATTTGTCCGGGGGTGATTCCACAATCAGAGTTATTGGCGGGACAGGTCAACCGAACGAAGCAGGGGGCCATTGTAACGGACCGTTATATGGGAACCTCCAACCCGGATATATTTGCGGCTGGCGATGTGACGGAAGTTAACTTTAATCCTACGAAGGAACACGCCTATATGCCATTAGTCTCACATGCAATTCGGCAAGGTGCACTGGCAGGAATTAATATCTTTGATAAACGCTTAGGTGCAATTGGTACGCAAGCGACGACTGGGATGTTGATTTTTGATCAGACCGTGGCTTGTGCAGGTCTGACCTTAACGGCGGCCAAAGCAGCTAACTTCGATGCCCAAGCAGCTTTTTATGAAGGCAATTATCGGCCGGACTTTATGCCTACCACGGCGAAAGTCATGATTGAGTTGGTTTATGATCAACAAACGCGGAAGGTTTTGGGTGGTCAACTAATGAGTGCTCATGAAGTTTCACAATCAGCAAATACGTTGTCCGTAGTGATTCATAATGGTAATACGATTGATGAATTAGCCTTCATGGATATGCTATTCTCACCCAACTTTGATGAACCGTTTAATTACTTGAATTTAGTGGCGCAGGCTGCAGTAGATCAGGAACATGGCTATCGTCGGAATAATTAAGTTTTTGCACTAATTATGGTCAGAAGGTGCTGGTTGTTAAAATCAAGAACAGCCAGCTTAGACCCGCTGGAATAAGTTCAGATTAGCGTAAACTTGTGTGGTGAGTGTGTCCGATACCGTTCTTCAGTTATTGCTGCCAATCGGCTGGGATGGTATTCAAAACGAATGTGCTACGTTAACGTTTGTTCCAAGTCTAACGGAGTAGGATGGTTCAGCGACAGTTTAGCTTGGGTTAAGCGGTCGTTCATCTGCCACTCGAGTGGTTTCCTGGAAGTCAGACGAGGACGCGCATATGCTGACGGGCAAGAATCCAACTAACTGGCATGTTTTAATAATAAGTGCTGGTGAATCCATAAAAATAATGAGCCAAATAAGGTGGCCGCCTAACAGTGGGTTTCATAACCTGACTGTTAGGCGGCCACCTTTATATTATTTGAAAGCGATTGGTCAAGCATAGTCGTTGGGATCAGCGGCTAGGGGTTGGTAAGCGTCCATTTCGGTGTCGCGGTAGTCCCACCATTCGTTAACGTAGCCGACAAAGCCCGCGGCGGTCATGGCGGTGTCCAGCAGCTGATAATTTTTTTCTTGAAGTGCGGTTCGAGGAGCGTCACGGTGAGCAGCTGCCGTGAAGTCATCGAAGGCAGTTGGCATTGTTAACTCGCTACCATCAGGATGGGCCAGGGTCAAATCTAAGGTGACGCCTTTTTGGTGGCTGAAATTAGGATTAGGCTGGGCAACAAATTCTGGATCAGGATACACTTCAAATAAACGGCGCTGGGCGCTGACGGGCCGATAAGCATCCCAGACTTTGAGCCGATAACCTTGTTGTTTAACCAGGGCGCTTGCCTTGGCGAGTTTGTGGGCCGTGCCAGTGCGAACAATGGCCGTGGTAAAGTCGTAAATCACTTGATGAGTAAAGTTATTGGTGGTGGCATAACGCAGGTCAACGATGATTTCGGGGTCTAAGTGTTGAATATTGGTGAAACCAGTTAAAGCTTGATCCATAGTAGGGCCTCCTTAGAATTTAGTTATGCTTATTGTATCTGATTGGCCGATATTTTACCGACTAAAAGGGTTGTAAATGGTGTCAAACTTTCTGCTAGCTTTCAATCCGGGTCCCTGATATGATGGAAAGCGGTGTAAATTTAACAATTGATTGAAGAGGTGAGGTCGCATGGATCGACAAACACGACGCGCAATTTTAATTTTAGTTTTTAGTGAGTTTTTAGTTTGTTTAGGGATTAGTTTAGTTATTCCGGTCATGCCGTTTATTAAAAATGAACTGCATTTAACGGCTACCGATATGGGAATAATGAATGCGTTATTCGCATTGGCACAATTTGTGGCCTCACCCATTATTGGCCGGGTTTCAGACAAAGTTGGTCGCAAGCCCGTATTAACGGTAGGGCTAGTCTTATATATGGTCTCGGAAGTACTATTTGCGCTAACCAACCAGCTGTGGGTCTTTAATATTTCCCGGATTGTTGGTGGCTTATCAGCAGCGATGGTCGTTCCGACGGCGATGGCGTTAGCATCCGATATTACGACCAAACGACAGCGAGCTAAAGTAATTGGCTGGTTATCGGCGGTCTTTAGTGGTGGCTTGATTTTAGGACCCGGTATCGGTGGGGTATTGGCTGGCATTAGTTATAAGACGCCGTTCTGGGTTGCTGGTGCATTGGGATTACTCAGTGCTATTGTGCTCGTCATTCTGTTGCCTGCGGATCGTCAGATTGATCCTGATCGCGAAGCAATTACGGCCACGACAACGACGACCAATCATCCGATGACGCGGGCATTTTGGACCGTCCCGATTATTATATTATTTACGATGATTTTAGTGTCTTCCTTTGGCTTACAGGGGTTTGAGAGCATTTATAGTATTTACGTGAATGAAGTCTTTCACTTTAGTCTGAGCAACATTGCGTTGGTCTTGACTTTAAATGGTTTGATTTCGCTCTTCCTACAGGTGGCACTATTTGATACCTTTGTCCAGCGTTGGGGCGAACGGCGGGTCATTCGGGTGTGCTTTGCAGCTGCGGCGCTCTGCACTATCTGGATTACGCAGGCTCATTCGAAAGTTGCTGTCATGGTTGCAACGCTCGTTATTTTTTCGGCATTCGATCTTTTGCGGCCCGCTATTACGACCCTATTAACGAAAGCAAGTGAGGCCAACCAGGGGCTAATCAATGGGCTTAACATGTCCTTAACGAGTGTTGGCAATATCGTTGGCCCAATCATGTCGGGGATGTTACTAGATATGAATTATCACTATCCATATCTGGTGGTGGCCGGATTCTTGATTGTTTCTTATTTAATGGCATTTATGTTACGATTACCGAACCAGGTTCATTCACATCAGCAAGTTTAACATTGCATAGCAGTTAAGCTAATCAGCGAAAGCGCTCCGGGTTTGCGTCCCCGGGGCGCTTTTGTTACACTTAGGCCAAATTAGATTGAAGGATGGTGGGCTGCAATGGGAATGCATCAATATTTTCAGAGCTTAAGTAATTTAGAAACGATTCAACGGGCCCCGGGTTTTTTTAAGTATCAGAATCATTCAGTTGCGGCGCATTCATTTAAGGTTGCTGAAGTCGCCCAATTTTTAGGTGATGTGGAAGAAAATGCCGGAAAAATTGTTGATTGGCGAGCCCTCTATGAGAAGGCGCTGAATCACGACTATAATGAGCGGTTTATCGGGGATATTAAGACGCCTGTCAAGTACGCAACGCCGACGCTACGGACGATGCTGGCGGATGTTGAGCATAAATTATCACAAAATTTTGTGCAAAATGAGATTCCAGCTGAGTTTCAGGCAGCTTATTCACGGCGTCTATCAGAAGGCAAGGATGAAACGCTAGAAGGCCAGATATTGTCGGTAGCCGATAAAATTGACCTATTGTATGAGTCGTTTGGTGAAATTCAAAAGGGTAATCCGGAACCAGTTTTTAGGGATATTTATCAAGAAAGTTTAAAAACAATTGTCGCGTTTAAAAAGATGACTAGTGTTCAATATTTCTTAAAAGCAGTGCTACCAGAGATGTTAGCGGAACCGTTCACGCATCAGGATCAATTACAGGCGCTGACGACCCAGATTTTAACGGCCGGGCCGCAATCCGATTAATGGCGAAAGTATGTTCGATGTGCTAAAATTAAACGCGATTTGAATGTGATAGGGAAGCGCGGGCTTGCCTATTTTTTATGGTGCGACAGTAAGATTTAGTTATCAATAGATGATATGAACGGGTGACCGTTTAAAAGGAGGACTACGTTTGATTGATCGGGTAGATAATAATCATTTTGACTTAGTTTCAGATTACCAACCAACGGGCGATCAACCCCAAGCGATCCAGCAATTAACCGCTGGCATTGAATCGGGAGAAAAAGAGCAGATCTTGTTGGGGGCGACCGGGACCGGGAAGACCTTTACAATTTCGAACGTGATTGCAAAGGTGAATAAGCCAACGTTAATCTTGTCACATAACAAGACGTTAGCGGGTCAATTATACGGGGAGTTTAAGAAGTTTTTCCCGAACAATGCCGTTGAATATTTTGTGAGTTATTACGATTATTATCAGCCGGAAGCGTACGTGCCTTCGAGTGATACCTATATCGAAAAGGACTCGGCAATCAACGATGAAATCGATAAGTTACGGCACTCTGCGACCAGCTCATTATTGGAACGCAACGATGTGATCGTCGTGGCATCGGTCTCCAGTATTTTCGGTTTAGGGGATCCTCACGAGTACCAAGATCACGTAGTCTCACTGCGAGTCGGCATGGAGATCGACCGCAATGATCTGTTGCGTAAACTTGTTGATATTCAATTTGATCGTAACGATATTGATTTCCAGCGGGGGCGTTTTCGGGTCCATGGTGATGTCGTAGAAATCTTTCCGGCTTCACGGGATGACCACGCATTGCGCGTTGAATTCTTTGGCGATGAGATTGATCGAATCCGTGAGATTGACGCCTTAACCGGTGAAATTGTGGCTGATCGTGAACATGTTGCGATCTTCCCAGCGACCCACTTTATGACGAATGATGCGATTATGGAACACGCCATCAAGGGCATTGAAGATGAGTTGGACGGCCGCCTGAAAGAATTGACAGCCGATGGCAAATTGTTAGAGGCGCAACGACTCAAGCAGCGGACGACCTATGATGTCGAAATGCTCAAAGAAATGGGCTACACTAGTGGTATCGAGAACTATTCACGTTTTATGGATGGCCGTAAACCTGGCGAACCACCGTATACGTTACTGGACTTCTTCCCGAAGGACTTTTTGCTCGTGGTCGATGAGTCACACGTGACGATGCCCCAAGTTCGGGGAATGTATAATGGGGACCGAGCACGTAAACAAATGCTAGTCGATTATGGCTTCCGTTTGCCAAGTGCGTTGGACAACCGGCCATTGAAACTTGAAGAAGTTGAACAGCATATTAATCAAGTGGTTTATATGTCCGCAACGCCGGGCCCTTACGAAATGGATCGGACCAAGCATGTCGTCCAGCAAATTATTCGACCAACTGGTTTATTGGATCCTACGATTGAGGTTCGACCGATTATGGGTCAGATCGATGACTTAGTGGGTGAAATCAATAAGCGCATTGAAGTCAACGAACGGGTCTTTATCACCACGTTGACTAAGAAGATGGCGGAAGATTTGACCGACTATTTTAAGGATTTAGGCATCAAGGTACGGTACTTGCACAGTGATATTAAGACGTTGGAACGGACGCAGATCATCCGCGACCTGCGTCTGGGCAAGTTCGATGTGTTGGTCGGGATCAACTTGTTGCGGGAAGGAATTGACGTTCCCGAAGTTTCACTAGTTGCGATTTTGGATGCGGATAAAGAAGGTTTCCTTCGTAACGAGCGTTCATTGATCCAAACGATTGGTCGGGCGGCTCGTAATGAGCACGGTTCAGTGATTATGTATGCTGACACCACGACTGATTCGATGCAGGCCGCGATGGATGAGACTGCACGTCGTCGTGCCGTACAGATGAAGTACAATGAAGATCATCACATCACGCCACATACGATTAAGAAGGCCATTCCAGAGCTAATTGCTTCGACGAAGACCACTGAAGACGCGGGCAAGAAGGATGACTTCTTAGAAACCGACTTTGATGATATGACCCGTGAACAACAATTAGATATGATTAGTAAGTTGGAAGAACAGATGAAGACCGCCGCTAAGAAGCTCGACTTTGAACAAGCCGCAACGCTGCGTGATACGGTCATGGAATTGAAAGCACAAATTAGCTAGCAGGTTGCTGGCTTGAGATTGAGGAGGCCTTTTTTTGGCAAATGATAAGATTGTCATTCACGGTGCGCGAGCCCATAATTTAAAAGATATCGACGTTACCATCCCGCGCGACAAATTAGTCGTGATTACGGGGCTGTCTGGCTCAGGTAAGAGTTCGTTAGCGTTCGATACCTTGTACGCGGAAGGACAACGTCGCTACGTGGAAAGTTTGTCAGCGTACGCGCGTCAATTCTTAGGACAGATGCAAAAACCAGACGTTGATTCAATTGATGGGCTTAGTCCGGCTATTTCGATCGATCAGAAAACAACATCCAAAAACCCGCGCTCAACGGTCGGAACCGTTACAGAAATCAATGATTACTTACGGTTACTGTGGGCCCGAGTCGGTGAACCGATTTGCCCGAACGATGGGACACCGATTGCGAGTCAAACCGTTGAACAGATGGTTGATCGGATTCAGAAATTACCGGAACGAACGAAGTTGCAGATTTTATCACCAATTGTCCGCCAGAAAAAGGGCGAGCACAAAAAGATCTTTGAAAAGATCAAGCGTGAAGGTTTCGTGCGGGTCCGTGTTGATGGTGATATTCATGATATCAGTGAAACTTTTGAACTGAACAAGAATCAACAACACACGATTGAAATCGTCATTGATCGGATCGTTGTGAAGTCCGGTGACCGTTCTCGGTTATTTGATTCTTTTGAAGCGGCGTTGCGATTAAGTGGGGGCTATGCGATTGCGGATGTGATCGGTGGCGAACCCATTATGTTCTCAGAACATTATGCTTGTCCTATCTGTGGGTTTACTGTGGGAGAACTTGAACCACGGTTATTCTCGTTTAACGCGCCTCAGGGAGCTTGTCCAGACTGTGAAGGTCTCGGAATCAAGCTAGAAGTCGATGAGGACCTTGTCGTACCTGATAAGTCGCTGACGTTGGCTGAAGGTGCGTTAGCGCCTTGGAATCCAATCAGTTCACAGTATTATCCTGAAATGTTGAAGCAAGCTTGTGAACAGTTAGAAATTCCGATGGATGTGCCGTATGAAGACTTATCAAAAGCTGATCAACAAACGGTTTTGTATGGGTCTAACGGAAAGACGTTCCATTTCCACTACCAGAACGACTTTGGTGGTGTTCGCGATGTTGACGCTGTGTTTGAGGGCGTTATCAACAATGTTGACCGCCGCTACCACGAAACGAATAGTGATTTCACCCGCGATGTGATGCGAAAGTATATGACGGAACTCACTTGTCAGACTTGTCATGGGTTCCGCTTAAATCGCAAGGCCCTGTCTGTCAAAGTTGGTGGCGAACATATCGGGATGGTCTCTGACTTAGCCATTGGTAAGGAACTCGATTTCTTTAACGAGTTGAGCTTATCAGAACAAAGTCTCGTGATTGCTAAACCAATCTTGAAGGAAATCCGCGACCGGTTATCATTCTTGCAAAATGTGGGACTGGCGTACTTAACGCTCAGCCGTTCTGCACGGACGCTGTCTGGTGGGGAAGCCCAGCGAATCCGGTTAGCAACACAGATCGGGTCGAACTTGTCCGGCGTGCTCTATATCTTGGATGAACCATCAATTGGATTGCATCAGCGGGATAACGACCGCTTGATTGGTTCACTTAAGAAGATGCGCGATCTGGGGAATACGTTGATCGTGGTCGAACATGATGAAGACACGATGCGGGCCGCTGACTATATCGTGGATATCGGCCCGGGTGCCGGTGAAAACGGTGGTGAGGTCATGGCGGCCGGAACGCCCAAGCAAGTGGCTCGCTCGCGGAAGTCACTGACCGGCCAATATCTATCGGGCAAACGGTTTATCCCACTACCTGAAACTCGGCGTCCGGGTAATGGTAAGAAGATTCGTATCACTGGTGCGGCCGAAAACAACCTCAAGCAAATTGACGTTGATTTTCCACTAGGCGAATTTGTCGTGGTAACGGGGGTTTCCGGTTCTGGTAAGTCGACCTTGGTTAACGATGTTTTGAAACGCGTATTGGCACAGAAGTTGAATCGTAATTCTGAAAAGCCTGGTAAGTATAAGAGTGTCAGTGGTATTAAGAATATTGAACGGTTAGTTAATATTGACCAAAGTCCAATCGGCCGAACACCACGCAGTAATCCGGCCACATATACTGGTGTCTTTGACAATATTCGTGATTTATTTGCACAAACGAATGAAGCTAAATTACGTGGTTACAAGAAGGGCCGCTTTAGTTTTAATACTAAGGGTGGTCGTTGTGAGGCTTGTCACGGTGACGGGATTCTAAAAATTGAAATGAATTTCTTGCCCGATGTCTTTGTACCTTGTGAAGTGTGTCATGGTAAGCAATACAATTCTGAAACGTTGGAAGTTGAATACAAAGGCAAAAATATTGCCGATGTTCTTCAAATGACCGCTTCAGAAGCTGTTAAGTTCTTTGAACCAATTCCAAAGATTCGACGGAAACTACAGACCTTGGTCGACGTTGGTTTGGGCTATGTTAAGTTAGGCCAACCCGCCACGACTTTATCAGGTGGAGAAGCCCAACGGATGAAGTTAGCTTCCGAATTGCACAAACAACAGTCGGGGAAGAATTTCTACATCTTGGACGAACCAACGACTGGGTTGCACAGTGAAGATATTCGGCGCTTGATTGGTGTCTTGGATCGGTTGGTGGATGCGGGTAATACCGTGTTAATCATCGAGCATAATTTGGATGTTGTGAAGTCGGCGGATTATTTGATTGACTTGGGCCCAGAAGGCGGTGACGGCGGCGGAACAATCGTTGCTACTGGGACACCAGAACAGGTCGCTGAAGTGGCTGAAAGTTATACTGGCCAATACTTGAAGCCCGTTCTAGAACGGGATCGAGCACGTGAAGCAACTGCACCTGCTAAATAACGGGCAATGTGCTACACTTGAGTTTGTAATGTAATTTTAATTTAGAGGAGTTGTTTGTACATGGCTAAAGTAGAAAGTTTTACATTAGATCATACCAAGGTTTTAGCACCTTACGTTCGTAAAATTACGGTGGAAAATGGGCCTAAGGGTGATGCCATCACTAATTTTGATTTGCGGTTAGTTCAACCTAACAAGACCGCTATTGATACGGCGGGCTTACACACGATTGAACATATGTTGGCTGGGTTATTACGTGATCGGATGGATGGCGTGATTGACTGCTCACCATTTGGTTGTCGGACTGGTTTTCATTTGATTACCTGGGGTGAACATGACACCGTTGAAGTTGCTAAGGCATTGAAGTCCTCATTAGAATTCATTGCTGGCCCAGCTAAGTGGGAAGACGTACAAGGGACGACCATCGATAGCTGTGGGAATTACAAGGATCATTCTTTATTCTCAGCTAAGGAATGGGCCAAGTTGATTTTATCGCAAGGAATTTCATCGGATCCATTTGTACGCAAAGTCGTTGAATAGACCAAAATATAAAAAGTAATGGTGGTGCCGGCCACCAATTAAAAAGAGCCTAGCTTTTCATAACGAAAAGCTAGGCTCTTTTTGCTGTTTACTGACATTGTGCGAGCTTAGCGGTCCTGAATCGTGGGAAAACAATCTAAGATTAGATTAAGGTAGTGTTTCAAAAATAACAAAAAATATACTGATATTGATGAATATCTGCATAAAAATTCTATATTTTAGTGAATGCTGTGCAAATTATGAATATATTTAAAATATTATTGAATAAAGTTAAATTGGGTGGTACGATACTGTCATTGATAAAAGCAAAGATAAAAATTTCGGAGGTACAAATCAATGGTCAAACAAAATGATAAAATTATTCTCGCTTATTCTGGTGGTTTAGATACGTCGGTCGCAATTAGTTGGTTGAAGGATAAGGGCTATGATGTTGTGGCCTGCGGAATTGATGTTGGTGAAGGCAAGGACATGGATGCAATCAAAGAAAAGGCCCTAAAATTAGGGGCTGTTTCATCATATATGATTGATGCTAAGCAAGAATTTGCTGAAGAATATGCGTTAATTGCTTTACAAGGTCATACCTTGTATGAAGGTGAATACCCGCTGGTTTCAGCACTTTCACGTCCTTTAATTGCTAAGAAGTTAGTCACATTAGCCAAGCAAGAGCACGCTGTTGCAATTGCCCATGGTTGTACTGGGAAGGGTAATGATCAGGTTCGGTTTGAGATTGCCATCCACGCTCTTGCACCGGATATCAAGATCGAAGCGCCTGTACGTGATTGGCACTGGTCACGGGAAGAAGAGATCGATTACGCTAAGGAACACAATATTCCCGTACCAATCAATTTGGACAGCCCTTACTCGATTGACGAAAACTTATGGGGCCGGGCTAATGAATGTGGCATTCTAGAAGATCCATGGCAGGGCGCGCCTGCCGATGCGTTTGACCGGACGAAGGCCTTAGCTGATACGCCGGATACGCCAACGACTTTGGAAATCACTTTTGAAGCTGGGCTGCCAGTTGCTTTAGATGGTGAATCACTTAACCTAGCTGATTTAATCATCAAGTTGGATCAGATTGCTGGTGAACATGGAATTGGTCGGATCGACCATATTGAAAACCGGTTGGTCGGTATCAAGTCACGGGAAGTTTACGAAGCACCAGCTGCAACGGTATTGCTCAAAGCACATAAAGATTTGGAAGATTTGACGTTTGAGCGTGAGTTAGCTCACTTCAAGCCAATCATTGAACAAAAGCTTGCGGATACGATCTACAATGGTCTTTGGTTCTCACCATTGATGGAAGCGATGGTTGCCTTCTTAAAGCAAACTCAGCAAGTCGTCAATGGGGTAGTCCGGGTACAACTCTTCAAGGGTAACGTTATTACTGAGGGGCGGAAGTCACCCAACTCACTATATGATACGAACTTGGCAACCTATACATCAGCGGATTCATTTGACCAACAAGCGGCAGTTGGTTTCATTAAGCTATGGGGCTTACCAACGCAAGTTAATGCCCAAGTCCAAGCGAAGGCTCAGGCCGAAGCTAAGACTGATAAGGCACACGCCTAATGAGTACCAAGAAGCTATGGGGTGGCCGGTTTACCGAAACGGGTGCTAAGTATGTTGATGACTTTGGGGCATCAATTAGCTTTGACCAGTTGCTTGCCGCAGAAGATATTGCTGGTTCACTGGCACACGTTAAAATGTTGAAGAAAACTGGTATTTTGCCCGCCGCTGATGTTGATCAAATTGTTGCTGGTTTGGAAACCTTGGCTGAGCGTCAAAAACAAGGTAAGTTGGAATTTTCAACGGTCAACGAAGACATTCATATGAATATTGAGTCATTATTGACCGAAGAGATTGGGTCGGTCGCTGGAAAGTTGCACACGGCCCGGTCGCGGAATGACCAAGTTGCCACGGATTTCCACTTGTACTTGAAGCATCAATTACCACTAATATTGGACCGGCTACATGAACTGGAAACGGTATTGGTCGATAAAGCGAGTGAAAACGTGGAGACGGTCATGCCGGGGTACACGCATTTGCAACACGCCCAACCCATCTCGTACGCGCACTACCTGTTAGCTTATTACCAAATGTTCAAGCGGGACATGGAACGCTTCGAGTTTAACCTGAAGCATACCGATATTTCGCCATTGGGAGCCGCTGCACTTGCTGGAACGACTTTTCCAATCGACCGGGAATATAGTGCGAAACTATTAGGATTCAGTGAAGTCTATCATAATAGTTTGGATGCCGTTTCTGACCGGGACTTCGTGCTTGAGTTTCTCAGCAATGCTTCGATCCTGATGATGCATCTCTCAAGGTTCTGTGAAGAAATCGTCAGCTGGAGCAGTTATGAATTCAAGTACATCAGTTTGAGCGATCAGTTTTCAACGGGTAGTTCGATTATGCCGCAAAAGAAGAACCCTGACATGGCCGAATTGATTCGGGGCAAGTCCGGCCGGGTTTACGGCAACTTGATGGGATTGCTAACTGTCATGAAAGGGATTCCGCTCGCTTACAATAAGGATCTGCAAGAAGACAAAGAAGGGGCGTTTGATACGGTCACGACCGTGTTAACGAGTCTCCACGTCTTCACCGGCATGTTGGCAACGCTGACCGTTAATGAAGATCGGATGGCTGATGCCACGACTAACGATTTCTCAAATGCGACCGAACTAGCCGATTACCTTGCAAACAAAGGGATTCCATTTCGGGAGGCCCATGCCATTGTGGGGAAGCTCGTCTTGGATGGCTTGAAAAAACAGCGGCCGTTGCAGGATATTCCACTCAAAGAATATCAGTCAATCTCACCGCTGATCCAAGAAGATGTCTACCATGATTTGAACGCAAAAGTTGCGGTGGAACGGCGGCATTCGCTAGGTGGTACTGGTTTTGATCAGATTAGACAAGAATTGCAACGGGCACAAACGCAATTGTCAGCCTATCAGTCCGCAACCACTGATTAATTAATGCTTATCAATTTGACCATTGATATTATTTTTAAAGACGACCTCTAAGTGGCGGAACCTCGGCATTTAGCGGCCGTTTTTAATGCTACTGACATTTTGAAAAAGCATTAAGCTAACATAAAGTCTATCAGAAAAATTGGAAACTCTTACATTAACTGGTAAGATGGAATTAATATCGGATATGGGAGATGTTGATGTATGTTTAATGATCATCGCTGGGGGTTTGATTGGACTGAATTCATGACGGGGATCGTTTTCTTGATCGCCGCTTACTTTGTCATCAAGCAACCACAAGCAGCACTTTTAAGTTTAGTCTTTTTATTTGCCATCGCCGCAATTATTAGCGGGGTCACCACAATCGGTGGTTACACAAAACTACGCCGTGAAACGGGGTTGCGGGCAAACTTTGCCCTTGTATTTGCGATTATTGATATTTTAGTGGGGTTACTATTCTTATTCCACGCACCGACTGGAGTACTGGTACTCGGTTACGTCTTTGCCTTTTGGTTCTTGATCGATTCGATTGAACGGCTGACCGTAGTCTCACATCTACGCGTCTTTGGAACGGGGTATTTTGTTCTATCTCTAATCTTAGATATTATTAGTTTGGCATTGGGAATCTTATTAGTAATCAATCCAATGATTGCTGTGATTAGTTTCAATGTATTGGTTAGTTTCTATTTTGCAGTTTTTGGTATCAACGCGATCTTGATTGCCTTTGCTCGGCGTAACTAGCTTGGCAATATTGGCCTGTTAGCGATACTTGGCGCTTGTTATTGATGGTGCCGGTGTGTCGTTAATGGGTCTTTTTTGCGCGTTAATGTAATAATGTTTGGAATCAAATGGCGGGACGAAGTGGCTCGTCAGTAGAAATGACACACCCGGTGTGTTATACTACCAACAATATGGACTAAAGGGGGCCAATACAGCATGGCAGAATCATTACAACTAGTAATTATTTCTGGGATGAGTGGTGCCGGTAAGACGGTTGCCGTTCAAAGCTTTGAAGACCTGGGCTATTTTTGCATTGATAATATGCCACCAGCGTTATTACCGAAGTTCTCAGAATTAGTTGAGGAGTCGGGCAAAATCAAGAAAGTAGCATTGGTGATTGATCTGCGCTCGCGGGCTTTTTATGACGAAATTATGGACATGTTGGCTAACTTAGACAACACGGACTTTGTGTCGACCCGGATTCTGTTTTTGGATGCTTCCAACGAAGAATTAGTGTCACGATATAAAGAGACGCGTCGATCACATCCATTAGCCATGGAAGGCCGCGTGATGGATGGGGTGCGCAAGGAACGGGAACTATTGTCACCACTGAAAGATCGGGCTTCCTACGTCATTGATACGTCGACGTTGACACCACGTGAATTGCGTGAATCAATTTTTGACAAATTCGAAACGGATCAGGATGAGACTTTTCATATTGAAATGCTATCATTCGGTTTTAAATACGGACTCCCGATTGATGCAGATATCGTTATGGATGTGCGCTTCTTGCCTAATCCATACTACATTCCTGAATTAAAGAAGCTGACGGGACTAGATAAACCTGTGGCGGATTACGTTATGCAGCAACCGGCTACGGAAGCGTTTTATCAGCAGTTCTTGAGTATGCTGGAAAGTATTATGCCCGGCTATGAAGCCGAGGGTAAGAGTAGTCTGACGATTGCAATTGGCTGTACGGGTGGTCAACACCGGTCTGTTGCCTTGACGCAACGTATTGGTGAAGCGTTGACTAAGCACTATAAGGTGCACATCAGTCATCGTGATATTGAGAAACGAAAGGAAACTGTTAATCGCTCATGAGAAAATACACATTTAAGACCCAGCGGCCTAAAATTGTGGTGATTGGCGGGGGGACCGGATTACCGGTTGTTCTGAATGGCCTGCGTAAACAGGCTGTTGATATTACTGCAGTGGTGACGGTTGCTGATGATGGCGGGTCATCTGGCATTATTCGCAACTACGTTAACGTGGTTCCACCTGGTGATATTCGTAATGTGATGGTGGCTTTATCGAATTGGCCTGATTTATATAAAAATATTTTTCAGTATCGTTTTCAGGGCGATGACCAGTTTTTTGCCGGCCATGCGATTGGTAATTTAGTGATTGCGGCTTTAACAGAAATGAAATCCGGGGTGTTTGACGCGGTACAGGAATTATCAAATATGATGCAAGTAGAAGGTCATGTTTACCCGGCAGCGAATGAAGCACTCACGTTACATGGTAAGTTTAGTGACGGTACCGAGTTAGTAGGTGAAGCCGAAATTACCGCGGCCCATAAGTCATTGGAACGTGTTTGGGTCACTGACAAGAATGGTAAGGAACCACAAGCAGTTCAACCAGTTATTGATGCGATTATGGCGGCAGATCAGATTGTTTTGGGGCCCGGTAGTTTGTTTACCAGTATTCTACCGAACCTAACGATTGGAAATATTGGTCGGGCCGTCTGTGAGTCTGATGCAGAAGTGGTTTATATTTGTAATATTATGACTCAAAAAGGTGAAACGGATAATTTCTCCGATGCTGATCATGTGCGGGTCTTAAACCGTCATTTGGGGCAAAACTTTATTAATACGGTGTTAGTTAACACCGAAAAAGTGCCAGAAGATTACATGGATTTTCATAAGTTTAACGAAGTTTCAAAGCAAGTGAGTCATGACTTCCGGGGGTTACGTGAACAAAACTGTCGCGTAATCTCATCGAACTTCTTGAAACTCCGTGATAATGGGGCCTTTCATGATGGCGACCAAGTTGTCGCTGAATTAATGAATCTAGTCGGTCATTCCGACGTTTTCAGATAAGGGGGTCGTGGCATGTCATACGCCAGTGACGTTAAGAAAGAATTGACTAACCTCGCTGTCCATCGCGAGAATGCTAAGGCTGAATTAATGGCTTTGATTCGAATGAATGGGGCGATCAGCATTGCTAATCATCACTTCATTTTGAATATTCAGACGGAAAATCCGGCCATCGCGCGGCGTATTTACCGGCTACTCAAACAATTTTATGACGTCGATAGTGAATTGATTGTTCGGCGCAAAATGAAATTAAATAAGAATAATTTGTACATCGTACGATTGAAGACCGGTACGGACATGGTACTCGCTGATTTGGGTATTTTAAAGGATTATCAAATCGTTGAAGTGGCACCAACTGAAGTGTTAACGGATGATGCTGCGGTGCGTTCTTATTTGCGTGGCGCCTTTTTAGCGGGCGGTTCGGTTAATAATCCTGAAACTTCCCGGTATCATTTGGAAATTTACTCACTGTATGAGGAACATAATCATATGATCTCCGAGATGATGAATCAGTATGGCTTGAATTCACGAACGACTGATCGGCGTGGTGGTTTCATTACGTACATCAAGGAAGCGGAAAAAATTGCCGACTTCTTGTCGTTGGTTGGTGCGACAAATGCCATGCTTAAGTTTGAAGATATTCGAATCATGCGGGACATGCGTAACTCGGTCAATCGGTTGGTTAACTGTGAGAATGCCAACATGGATAAGGTTGCCAATGCCTCTAGCAAACAGATTGAAAATATTTTATTGATCGATGCTACGGTGGGATTACAACAGTTACCACCAAAATTACAAGAAGTCGCTGTTGCCCGGTTGGAACATCGTGAAGTTAGCCTCAAGGAACTAGGAACCCTTGTTCCGGGCGGACCGATTTCTAAGTCTGGAATCAATCATCGGCTGCGTAAAATCAATCAATTTGCGGAACAATTACAAAAAGATGCTTAGTTGTCGATAAGGATGGCTTAAGCATGAGTTTTGTTGAAAAGCTTGCTAACCATTTTAGATGGTGTTAGCGGCTTTTTTGGGTTGAAATGGATTGATTGTCGTTCGCCATACTCGAAAAGCACTTGACAAAAGTAAGTGCAACTATTTATACTGAACACATCTTATTGAAATCGGAGAGACGTAATTATGCAAAAATCAACAATGCAAATGATGATGTGCTGCCCATGTTGTGAATCAAACAACATGGCTATTTGCGTTGAATTACAAGCGTCTCTGCATCAAAAATAACGGGATTGAGCTCAAATCGTTAATTTTGAAACGCCTGCTTGGAATCTGACGAGATTCTGAACAGGCGTTTTTTGTTACAACCGATGGGAATAAGTAGATCAACACATCAAAATGGGAATGTAAAGGGGCGAGAAGTTTGAAGAAGCGATCAGTGTTAGCAGTGGTAATGAGCCTAGTATTAGTGACGGTGCTGGCTGCGTGTGGGAAGCACAATAGCCAGTCTTCTGGTAATGGCAAGTATGCAAGTAGTCAGGTTTTAAACTTGTCGTACCCTAGTTCATTGGATTCAATCGATATTTCCAATATGTCGGGATATGGCAGTACGGGTAATATTTTTGAAAGCTTATACCGGTTAGGAAAGAATGGTAGCATTACACCGGGATTAGCTAAGTCAACTAAGGTTTCAAAGGATGGCAAGACGTATACCTTTACGATTCGCAATGCAAAGTGGAGCGATGGTTCGAAGATAACCGCGCAAGACTTTGTCTATTCTTGGAAACGGACCGTCACCCCAGCAACTAAGTCACAGTATGCCTACCTCTTCTCAGGGGTGAAGAATGCGGATGAAATTGTCGCTGGGAAAAAGTCACCAAGTACATTGGGCGTCAAGGCGCAAGGCGAACATACTTTTATTGTGACTCTTGATAAGCCAATTACTTATTTTAAGAAGTTAATGACCTACCCGTTGTTTGGACCAATTAGTGAGAAAGCGGTCAAAAAATGGGGTAGCAAATATGCCACTAAGGCTCAGTACATGCTCTACAGTGGACCGTTTAAGTTGACTGGCTGGACTGGAACTAATAATAGCTGGCAGTTTGTAAAAAATAATCAGTACTGGGATAAGAAAGCTGTCCACCTACAAAAGATCAACTACACGGTCAATGAGAGTACTACGACAACATTGAACTTGTTCCAAGAAAAGAAACTTGATCTAACGCAATTAGCGAGTGAACAAGTTAAGAATATGAAGAGCAGTTCTGACTATACCACGTACCCTTATTCTATCACCGCGTTTCTGGTTTATAATTTCCAAGACAGTAACGCGACAATCAAAAAGGCGCTCAATAACGCTAAGATTCGTCAAGCAATTTCATTGTCGATCAATCGCAAGACGTTAGTAAAGAATGTGATTGGTGACGCATCAACGGTCTCAAAGACGTTTGTTCCTCAGGATTTAGTTAAAGACGCTAAAACTGGTAAGGATTTTGCAGATGAATCAACGGTTAAGAATTCAACGTCATATAACAAAGCGCTGGCACAAAAGTTATGGAAACAAGGCCTTAAGGAAACGGGAATTAAGAAATTGTCCATTCAGTTATTAGCTTCTAATGACGAACCTAATAAGCCGATTTCACAATACTTGAAATCAGCATTAGAAAAGAATCTCGATGGTTTGACGGTCAACTTATCCAACATTCCATCAAAGGTAGCTTCAAGTCGTGCTCAAAGTGGTGATTTTGACCTTTATCTCAGTGGTTGGGGTGCTGATTTCAACGACCCAATCTCGCACTTGCAAATTATGACTAATAATAGTGGTTATAATTACGGAAAATATAACAGCAGCACGTACAATGCGTTGGTTAACAAGGCTCAAAACCAGGATGCCAATGATACTAGTGCTCGTTGGCAAGATATGATCAACGCTGAGAAGACGATCATGAAGGATCAAGGAATTACGCCATTGTATCAGACGGTATACTCTTATTTACAAAATCCAAAGGTAAAGGGTATTATTCATAATACTGCTGGGACACAGTGGAATTATAAGTATGCTTATATTGCCAAATAATTAACTGATTGAGGGACGTTCATGGTAACTGGTCGTTTAGCTGTTACCTTAGTAGGAGCGCCAGGTCCATACGTTGCCTTGATCAAAACAAAATAGCGGTCCATTTCGACTTGTCAGAGTGTCTTGACGAATCGAAGTGGACCGCTTATTTATTTCGACGAATGGTTCTACAGTGCTTGAGTTGTCACGCAAGACAACTACACTGATTGGTCTATGCTGGTGTTACGTCGTTAACCACGTACTTGATTGGCTGATGTTGGGCCATCGCAATCACATTCTCCGCGACAATGGTAGCCATGCCATCGCGAGCTTCGACCGTTGCGTTGCCAAGATGAGGTGTCAAAATGACGTTGTTCATCGTGGCCAAACCAGGTGTGACTTGCGGTTCATGTTCGTAGACGTCGAGTGCAGCGCCAGCAATTTGATGTTGTTGCAGCGCCGTCACAAGTGCTTGCTCGTCGACAATTGGCCCCCGTGCGGCGTTGATGAGGAGCGCCGTGGACTTCATTTTGCTAAAAGCAGCATTATCGATTAGATGCGTTGTTTGTGTGGTAAGCGGCAGATGTAAAGTGACGATGTCGGCACGCTGTAAAAGTTCATCCTGGGAGACAAAGGTTGCGCCAAGTTGCGTTTCACGGCTAATCGGTAGGCGGTGGTGTTGGCTGTATAAGATGGGCATGTCAAAGGCGTGTAATCGTTTGGCAACAGCTTGACCAATTTGGCCAAGGCCTAAGATGCCGAGTGTCTTGCCTTGTAAGTTGTGGCCGAGAAAGAACAGTGGCGCCCAACCGTTAAAGCCGCTAGTTCGCATTAAGTGATCGCCTTCCACGATACGATGCGCTAGGCTGATAATCAAACCGACCGTTGATTCAGCGGTTGCGACCGCCGAAACGTTCGGCGTGTTCGTGACTGGAATCTGGCGCTTAGCTGCTGCCGCGATATCGATGTTATTAGTGCCAGCACCAAAATTAGCAATCAGTTTAAGGTGTGGGGCGTGGTCTAAGACATCTTGATCTACTTGAGTTGAGAGTGGGGTAATCAAAAAGTCGGCATCAGCGACTCGACGGATGAGTTCCGCGCGACTGATCAGGTTATCGCCGGTATAAGTATCAATGACTAACTGACTTTGTAAAAGTAACGTATTAGCTTGGGCTGGAAGCTGACCAGCAATAAAGACTTTTGTCATTATAGAGACTCCTTTTTACTTTTAAGTTCAAGGACAAGTAATATTGTCCGGGTAGTAATCCCTGCTTATGTGCAGTATGGGCTATTGCAAAACGAATGACAAGAAAACGAGCAAAAAAACTGGGCCAACGTCTAGTTAGCCCAGTCAAAGATATTAGCTTATTTTAATTTGTTGTTTTCCATAATATCATCGATCAAACCGTAGTCTTTAGCCTCTTGTGCGCTTAAGTAGTTATCACGTTCAGTATCATGGTTCAACTTTTCAACGGATTGTCCCGAGTTGTCAGCTAAAATCTGGTTGATCTTTTTACGAGTCTTCAAGATTTCTTCCGCAACAATTTCAATTTCCGTTTGTTGACCTTGAGCACCACCAGATGGTTGGTGAATCAAGATTTCAGAGTTAGGTAAAGCAAAACGCTTGCCCTTAGTACCAGATGAAGCTAAGACGCTGGCCATGGAAGCAGCCATCCCCATAACGATGGTTTGAACATCAGATTTGATGAAGTTCATCGTATCGTAGATTGCTAAGCCGGCAGTAACGACACCACCTGGTGAGTTGATATAGAGATAGATGTCCTTACCTGAATCTTGGGCATCCAAGAAGAGTAGTTGGGCAATAATGGCGTTTGCCATGTTATCTTCAATGGGACCGGATAACATAATGATACGGTCCTTTAATAGTCGTGAATAGATGTCATAAGCACGTTCGCCACGTGATGACTGTTCAATAACTGTAGGAACTGGATACATGATTTGTTAGCCTCCTAAGGTTGCATTATTTGATTAGCTGATTGCTAATATAAATGTAGTTTACCGCTAAGGTCAGTGAAGGTCAAAAGAAAAACCTCAAAAACAGAATTCCGTTTATGCAGTTAACGTGGTATACTTAGGTTTCTATCATAATACGGCTTGAGATTGGGTGAACCCAATCTCTTTTTTTTCGACGATTTTAGTTAGTAGGCCTTGGATTAAGTGTTGCGTCTACCTTGGCTTGAAAACGATGTTCTCTTATAATAATGATTCAAGATTAAGCAGTAATGAACTTGCATATTCAGCACTAATGTGGTGATTTAAAAGTAGTCGACCCGCATAATTTTATTATCGCGATAGTAGGTGAATCAATTTACTGATAGTGACCCACAACGATGAGTCTAATAGAAGTTGGAAATTCGCACGTGAGCCGACATATTAAACGACTTGACCTTGTTGCTGGACTCAAGTTGCTCGCAACGAATTAATCAGTATCGGATGCATGAATGAAATTTACCATGATTAAAACGATTCTATAATATAATAACAATTGTAGTAATTATTATTTGAATAGTGTAAGTTTAGCTGTTATTAAATCTACTAAACGACTACACTGGTATATGGTTTACTTGAACTGATTACTTTTTGATTATTTTTACTTGGACGAGCGGGTATAGGTACTATTACTGACCCCGAAAGGATATTACTTGTTGTTTGGTTTAAATTAAGTTACTATATGGAGATGTGACTGGTATAGTCCAGTAGTTGTCACTTAAATAAATGCACAAAAAAAGCTGAGAATCATTTCTCAGCTACTGATGCGCCCGGAGGGAATCGAACCCCCATCTCAAGAACCGGAATCTTACGTGCTATCCATTACACCACGGGCGCCTAAACAACATATTATATTCTAGCGAATAATGGATAAAAACACAAGGGTTTTACATAAAAATTTATTCAGGGAGGTATTTTTATGGCACTGGGACCAGGATTTCGCCAGCAACAGCGGCAATCACAGAAGTTAGCGATGACCCAGCGACTACAACAATCCATTCAGATGTTGCAGTTTAATGTGGAAGAACTAAGAGATTTTCTAACGCAAAAAGCATTAGAAAACCCATTGATCGATGTGGATACAAATTGGAATAATAATCACGCCAGTTTGAACGCAGCCAAAAATGTAACCACTAAGGCGGATTTCATTGAGCGTGTGTCGACCTCTAATCAGCATTCGTTATTTGAATACTTGTTGGATCAGATTCACCTAACGATGCGTGATACCCATTTGCGTCAGATTGTCCTTTATTTAATTGAGTACGTTGACGTGAATGGTTATTTGCGGATTGATGAGAGGCAGGTTCGGCAAGAAACTAAGGCAACGCCAATTGAGTTGTTGGATGCAATTACCTTATTACAACAACTTGATCCGCCGGGTGTTGGGGCCCGGAGCTTGCAAGAAGCGCTGATGTTGCAGACAGAAAATGATGACCATGCACCGAACTTAGCCTATATTGTCTTAGAAGAAAGTTTTGACGAGCTGGTTAATCGACAATGGGACTTGTTGGCTAAGAAGTATCAGGTGACGCTTGCGGACATTTCAAGTATTTATGATTATGTGCGAACACTAACACCCGTACCCGGTGCGGCAATCGGGCAGGAGACGACCGGGTACATCTTTCCCGATTTAGTGGTGACGAATCAGGGAGGCCAGCTGGCATTGCGAACCGCATCCATGGCTCAACCGGTGGTTAAATTCCGCAGTCGGTATTATCAGCAGATGGGGCAGCATGATGATCAGGAAGTTACGGAATATTTGAAAGAAAAGAAAAGTGAGTATGACTGGATTGCTAACAGTTTGCAGCAACGCGAGGCAACCATTTTTCGAGTGGGAACGGCCATTATCGAGCGTCAAGCAGACTTCTTCTTGGAAAAAACGACGGATTTACGGCCACTATTGTTACGAGATGTTGCCCAACAGTTAAAAGTGCATGAATCAACAATCAGTCGAAGTATTAATGGAAAGTACATTCAAACGGACTTCGGTATGTTTGAACTTAAACGTTTCTTTACCAAAGCGGTCAGTAAACGTCCCACTGGTGGCAAAATCGTTTCGGCCGACAGTGTTCAACACCGAATTGTGACCTTGATCGAACAGGAAAATAAAGAAAAACCGCTTTCAGACCAAAAAATTGTTCAGATTCTTAATGCGGAAAATGTCGAACTTTCTCGGCGGACAGTGGCGAAATATCGTGAAAATCTTAACATTCCGTCGTCATCAAGGCGAAAACAATACTTGAGAACCGAACGATAATTTGACGCGCCATTTGGACCAGTCGGTTATAAGTTTAATTGGGGTTTCATTTGCAACCACCTTATGAACCTGTTATAATTCATGGTGTGGTAAGAGAGGTATGCAACATTGATTTCTTAGTGAATTTGCGTTGTGTGCTTTGTTTTTTGAAGTCTTTGGGTCGCTTTTCGACATAGCTGGACCAGACCCGTCCCACTAGAGAGCAGGTTGGATGCCATGCATTCAGATATTCAATGGATTGAGGCAATTGCCCCAGATATGGTTGACATGCTGAGTCGTCGTTACTTAGTATTAAGAACCATTAATTGGATGGCCCCAGTTGGACGTCGGCTATTAGCTCAGACGTTAGGTGTTAGCGAACGGACGTTACGGACCGAAACGGATACATTACGGAAGCTAGATTTGATTATGACAAACAAATCGGGCATGCAAGTTACCCAGCAAGGTCAGGACGTGTTAGTAGGCCTAAGTCATTTTATGGATGAGCTAATGGGCATTCGCCAGAAAGAACGACAGTTGGCGCAATACTTTAATATTAAGCGTTGCATCATCGTTTCTGGTGATTCCGATCGACAGTTGAAAGTTATTGGGACCATGGGCGAAGAAGTGAACCAGCTATTACAGCAATTATTGCCGGAAGGGCGTAATATTATTGCTGTTATGGGTGGGCATACCATGGAACATGTGGCAAGTCGCTTAACTAATAAATTAGGTGATAAACGTGATTTGTTATTTGTTCCGGCGCGTGGTGGTGTTGGTGAATCGGTTGCGATTCAAGCAAATACCATCGCGTCACAAATGGCACAACATACTGGCGGTAAGTTCCGCTCGTTGTTTGTACCAGAACAGGTCAGTGAACGAACGTATGAACCGCTCCTCAAAGAACCAAGTATTCAAGAGGTGCTGGCGATTATCGGGCAAGCTAACGTGGTCGTGCATAGTATCGGTGAAGCCATTTCAATGGCCCATCGCCGGAATATGTCTGAGGATCAGATCAAGGTGTTACGCAGTCGTGAAGCGATTGGTGAAGCCTTTGGTTACTTCTTTGATAAGAAGGGTAACGTGGTCTACCGGATTCCACGGATTGGATTGCAAATCGGAGAACTGGCCCATCGGGAGATTATACTCGCCATTGCGGGTGGGACTTCAAAAGCCACCGCAATTGCCGCGTATATGAAGAACATTGCACCTAAACAGACGTGTTTGATCACGGATGAGGGTGCGGCTAACTTGATTTTAAAAAAGTAATCTTCTATAGTGAAGTTGCTTTTTAAAATAAAACTATTTTTATTTCCACAAGGAGGAAATTCTAGTATGTCTGTAAAAATTGGTATTAATGGTTTCGGACGTATCGGTCGTTTAGCATTCCGTCGTATCTTAGAACTTGGTGAAAAGTCAAGTGATATCGAAGTTGTTGCTATTAACGATTTAACTTCACCTGCATTGTTGGCTCATCTTTTGAAGTATGACTCAACTCATGGTACTTTGAACGCTGACGTTTCAGCAACCGACGATTCAATCGTTGTTAACGGTAAGAACTACCGTGTTTATGCTGAACCACAAGCACAAAATATTCCTTGGGTTAAGAACGACGGTGTTGACTTCGTTCTCGAATGTACTGGTTTCTACACTTCAAAGGCTAAGTCACAAGCTCACTTGGACGCTGGTGCAAAGCGTGTCTTGATTTCTGCTCCTGCTGGCTCAGACTTGAAGACCATCGTTTACAACGTTAACGATGACATCTTGACTGCAGATGACCGTATCGTTTCTGCTGGTTCATGTACTACTAACTGCCTTGCACCATTAGCATTCTTTGAAAACAAAGAATTCGGTATCAAGGTTGGTACTATGACTACTATCCATGCTTACACTTCAACTCAAATGTTACTTGACGGCCCTGTACGTGGTGGTAACTTCCGTGCTGCCCGTGCTGCCGGTGTAAACACTATTCCTCATTCAACTGGTGCTGCTAAGGCTCTTGGCTTAGTTATCCCAGAATTGAACGGTAAATTACAAGGCCATGCACAACGTGTTGGTGTTGTTGATGGTTCATTAACTGAATTAGTTGCTATCTTAGACAAGAAAGTTACTGCTGACGAAGTTAACGCCGCAATCAAGAAGCATACTGAAGGTAACGAATCATTTGGTTACAACGATGACGAAATCGTTTCATCTGATGTTATCGGTACTACTTTCGGTTCAATCTTCGATCCTACTCAAACAGAAGTTACTTCTGATGGTGACAACCAATTAGTTAAGACTGTTGCTTGGTACGATAACGAATACGGCTTCACTTGCCAAATGGTACGTACTTTATTGAAGTTCGCCACTCTCTAATATTTGATTAGATAGTTAAGAACTTTAAAACCGCATATGGTTTTGACGGCGGGGGGAGGCAAAACTCCTCTTGCCGTTTTTTTAATTTCAGCAGTCACGAATTCTAGGAGGATTTTAACATTGGCTAAATTAATCGTTTCAGATTTAGATGTTAAAGATAAAAAAGTTTTAATTCGTGTCGACTTTAATGTTCCAATTAAAGACGGCAAAATTGGTGACGACAACCGGATCGTCGCTGCCTTACCAACGATCAAATACGTGATTGAACATGATGGCAAAGCCATCTTATTCTCACATTTAGGTCGGATTAAGAGCGAAGACGACAAGAAGGGCTTAAGCTTACGTCCTGTTGCAGAACGTCTTTCAAACTTATTAAACAAGCCTGTTACCTTCGTACCTGTTACTGAAGGCGAACAACTGGAAACTGCCATCAACAACATGAACGACGGTGACGTCTTAGTTGTTGAAAACACTCGTTTTGAAGACGTTGTTAACGGCGAACAAGTTAAGCGCGAATCTGGTAACGATCCTGAATTAGGCAAGTACTGGGCTTCACTTGGTGATGTCTACGTCAACGATGCTTTCGGGACTGCTCACCGGAGCCATGCTTCTAACGTTGGGATTGCTTCAAACATGGATCAAGTTGCCGCTGGTTTCTTAATGGAAAAGGAAATCAAGTTCTTAGGTGACGCGGTTGACAATCCTAAGCACCCATTCGTTGCTATCTTAGGTGGTGCCAAGGTTTCTGATAAGATCGGTGTTATCGATCACTTAATCAGCAAAGCTGACAAGATCATCATCGGTGGTGGGATGACTTATACGTTCTATGCTGCTAAAGGCATGGGCATTGGTAACTCACTTGTTGAAAAAGACAAGATTGAATTGGCTAAGTCAATCATCGAAAAAGCTGGCGACAAGTTAGTCTTACCTAGCGACTCAATCGTTGCTGAAAAGTTTGATAACGATGTTCCTAGCAAGGTTGTTGAAGGTTCAATTCCTGATGGCTACATGGCCTTAGATATTGGTTCTAAGTCAATCGAAGAATTCGAAGATGTTTTACGCGACGCTAAGACCGTTGTTTGGAACGGACCAATGGGTGTCTTCGAAATGAGCAACTACGCCAAAGGTACGCTTGAAATTGGTAAGTTCTTAGGAACCTTATCAGACGCAACGACCATCGTTGGTGGTGGGGACTCAACTGCCGCTGTTAAGCAACTTGGCGTTGGCGACAAGTTAACCCACATTTCTACTGGTGGCGGTGCTTCACTTGAATACCTTGAAGGTAAGGAATTACCTGGTATTGCTGCTATTTCTGAAAAATAATCTGTTCTCCGAAAGGAAGGTTTATCGTGCGTACACCTATTATTGCCGGTAACTGGAAAATGAACAAAACAGCTAGCGAAGCTTTAGCTTTCGTTAATGCTGTTAAGGATCAATTACCAGATCCATCAAAAGTTGAATCAGTCGTTGCTGCCCCAGCCCTTTTCTTACAGGAAATGGTTGAAGCTGCCAAGGGTTCTGATTTAAAGATTGCTGCTGAAAATGCTTATTTTGAAGATGCTGGGGCATTTACTGGTGAAACTTCACCAGCTGCCTTAGCTGACTTAGGCGTTGATTACGTTGTTATTGGTCATTCAGAACGTCGCGGTTATTTCCACGAAACTGACGAAGACATTAACAAAAAGGCACACGCTATCTTCAAGAACGGCATGAAGCCAATCATTTGCTGTGGCGAATCATTAGAACAACGTGAAGCCGGCGAAGCAGAATCATGGGTTTCAGGCCAAATCAAGGCTGCTTTGAAAGACTTATCAGCTGACCAAGTAAGTTCATTGGTTATTGCCTACGAACCAATCTGGGCCATCGGTACTGGTAAGACTGCTACGAGTGACCAAGCTGAAGAAATTTGTGCGGTTGTTCGTAAGACTGTTGCTGACCTTTACTCACAAGAAGTTGCTGATAAAGTTCGGATTCAATACGGTGGTAGTGTTAAACCAGCCAACGTTAACGAATTAATGGGCAAAGATGATATCGACGGTGGTTTAGTCGGTGGTGCTTCATTACAACCTGATTCATTCTTGGAACTTGTTAATTATCAAAATAACTAATAATAGTTATTGCAAGTTGATTGACAAACTTCTACAATAAGTGTGAAACAAATAACAAGCCAATTTTAAGGAGAGAAATTAATGTCTATTATTACAGATATTTATGCTCGCGAAGTCTTAGACTCACGTGGTAACCCAACTGTTGAAGTTGAACTTTATACTGAAAGTGGCGCATTTGGCCGCGGTATCGTTCCTTCAGGTGCCTCAACTGGTGAACATGAAGCCGTTGAATTACGTGACGGTGACAAGAGCCGTTTCATGGGCAAGGGTGTTACTAAAGCCGTTGACAATGTTAACAAGTTAATTGCTAAGGAAATTGTTGGTTACGATGTAACTGACCAACGTGCCATTGACCAAGCTATGATCAAGTTAGATGGTACTCCTAACAAAGCTAAGTTAGGCGCTAACGCTATCTTAGGTGTTTCCATTGCCGCTGCACGTGCTGCTGCTGACGAACTTGAAATGCCTTTATACAACTACCTTGGCGGATTCAACGCTCACGTTTTACCAACACCAATGATGAACGTTATCAATGGTGGGGCCCACGCCAACAACGACGTTGACTTCCAAGAATTCATGATCATGCCTGTTGGCGCTTCTTCAGTTAAAGAAGCTATCCGGATGGGTTCAGAAACTTTCCACAACTTGAAAGCGATCTTGAACGAACGCGGTTACTCAACTGCCGTTGGTGACGAAGGTGGTTTTGCGCCTGACTTGAAGAACAACGAAGAACCATTCGAAATCTTAGTTGAAGCTATCGAACGTGCCGGTTACAAGCCTGGTAAGGATATTGCCATTGCCTTTGACTGTGCCGCTTCAGAATTTTACAACGAAGAAACTGGCAAGTACGACTTAAAGGGTGAAGGCGAAAATGGTCAATCATTTACTGCCGAAGAATTCGTTGACTTACTTGACAGCATTGTTGACAAGTACCCAATCGTTTCTATCGAAGATCCTTTGGATGAAAACAACTGGGAAGACTGGCAAATGGCAACTGCCAAGCTTGGTAAGAAAGTTCAAATCGTTGGTGACGACTTATTCGTTACGAACACGGACTACCTTGCAAAGGGTATCAAGATGGGCGTTGCTAACTCAATCTTAATCAAGGTTAACCAAATTGGTACTTTAACTGAAACTGTTGAAGCTATCGAAATGGCTAAAGAAGCTGGCTACACTGCCATCGTTTCTCACCGTTCTGGTGAAACTGAAGACACGACCATTGCTGACTTAGTTGTCGCAATGAACGCTGGCCAAATCAAGACTGGTTCAATGAGCCGTACTGAACGGATTGCTAAATACAATCAATTAATGCGGATCGAAGACCAACTTGAAAGCACTTCAGAATACAAAGGTATCCACGGTTTCTACAACTTAGACGAAGCTGCACGGAACACCATTACTAGCAAGTAATTTGAAGTTCTAATGAAAACGTCGTTCCGATGGGACGGCGTTTTTATTATACATAATTTAAGGAACATCTGTTTGAGTTTAGGGTCTAGGGACGGACGAGTCGTGGTAGAATAGAAACATGCGTATTTTGAGTAAGGAGCGAGCAGAATGGATGACTTTCAGCAACAAATTAATGAGTGGTCTGATTGGCAAGGACTGCAACTGAATGCGGGTGCTTTTGAACCGGTGATTCAAAAAATTTATGCCAGTGAAAATGAGCCTTATAAAACGCCAGAACCCGTTGCGGATAAGTTGGCCGCCCGCTTTACGGTCGGACCCACCCAAATCGCGATTTTTCCACCCAGTGAGGTTATCCCCCAAACTCGGGCCTATTATCAGGCGGAACGTTTTGGACTGACCCGGATGGCTCGATTGAGCTTGGGTGCTCCGCGTCTATTGCATGCGGGCTTCATTTTTGATAAGTACCAGTTCTACTACGTGATTTATCAGCCACTACAAGGTCTGACGCTAACTGAATTTTGCGCAACGGCTAAGCCCCTTGCTAAGTCAACACTGGGGCGCCAGATTGGGACGATGTTGACGCGACTTAATGCTGAAGTTCCTGCATTTGGGCCAACCGCTGCCCAATCAACCGAGTGGGATACACTGGGCCCCGACTTTGTTGCCGAGCGTACGGCCTGGCTACAAGTACACACTGTAACGCCTAATCAATTTGTTCATGGCAATCTAGTGGGCGAGAATTTAATTGTGACTAGTGGTGAATTAGGTTTACAGCGATTCAGTGCCGCCCATCAAGCTGCAAAACAAACGGAATTAGTCCCGCTAATTTTGCAAGCATTTAATGATGATACTGACTTATTGGCTGGATTTAAGGAAACTTATCAAACTGACGACTTAGAAAAGGATCTGTTATTAGGTTTGTTATTACGCGTAGATGGACCACAGCAGATTCAGGCATTACATCCTGGAGCGCCCGTGACGTTAGCGGCCGTCCAGCAAGTGATTGCACAACGATTATCATGATTAAGAGGGGGAACTCATGGTGGCACAGCGGCCGCACATTGCAAAACAACATTTTGACTTTACACGGTTCAGCTCGATTGGCCGGGCATTAATTGTCGGTGTGATTGCTGGGATCGTGGTTAGTATTTTTCGTTTCAGCATCGAGCAGGGACTGAGGTTCGTTCAATGGGTGTACGCACAAATTCATACAAATTGGCTACTGCTCTTTCCATGGATAGGCTTGTCTGTGGCTGTGGCGTTCTTTGTGGGTTGGTTAGTTAAGAATGAACCGAATATTAAAGGGTCTGGCATTCCACAAGTTGAGGGTCAATTAGCTGGCGAGCTTGATTATAGTTGGTGGTCAGTGCTCTGGCGCAAGTTTGTCGGTGGTATTCTGGGCATTGGTTCTGGACTGTTTCTCGGCCGCGAAGGCCCCTCGATTCAATTGGGAGCTACGATTGGTCAGGGTGTCGCGTCGAAACTCAAACAGACGGGATCAGATCGACGCTCCTTGATTGCCGGTGGTGCAGCAGCTGGCCTTTCAGCGGCCTTCAACGCACCGATTGCCAGTACGTTATTTGTTCTGGAAGAGGTTTATCATAATTTTTCACCAATCATTTGGACCACCGCATTAGTTAGTGCGATGGCCAGTAATTTTATTTCGCTCAATTTTTTTGGCCTTGTACCAGTATTACACATTCCGTACGGCCATAACCTTCCGTTGAGTCAATATGGCAATCTGATTGGGCTCGGGATTTTTCTCGGTATTTTCGGTTATCTATATCAAAACGTGACGCTGACGATGCCAAATTGGTATGCCAAGTTGCGGTTGCCCAGTTGGTTGGATGGCTTGGTGCCATTTTTACTGGTGATTCCGATTGGATTAATTTGGCCGCAGCTATTAGGAGGCGGCAATGCTGTTATTTTGAATTTGGCCGCGGTAACGCCAGCGTTACTCGCCTTGTTAGGGATTTTCGTGTTACGATTTACCTTTTCTACCATTTCATATGGTTCTGGTTTGCCGGGGGGCATCTTCTTGCCAATCTTGTCACTGGGCGCCATCTTAGGTGCAATCTATGCCCAGTTCATGGTTGCCGTTGGTTGGATGCCGACGAACTTGATTCCGAACTTTATTATTTTTGCAATGGCTGGATACTTTGCCGGCATTGGTAAAGCACCGTTTACCGCAATTTTATTGATTACTGAAATGGTCGGGACACTACATCACTTGATGCCATTAGCAGTCGTTTCGATGACGGCCTACTTAGTCGTGGATCTCTTAGGCGGCGCTCCGATTTATGAGGCTTTGCTAGAGAAGTTAATTCAGCCGCGGTTACCGGAACATAGCGGTATCCAGGATCGGTTAGAATTGCCGATCTTTGAAGGCTCTAAGTTAGAGGGCCATCAAGTTCGTGATTTTAAATGGCCAGCAGAGTCATTATTGATCGCTATTCGCCGTGGGGAGCGTCAAGTGATCCCGCATGGCGACACCTTGATGCGGGCTGGTGATACCTTAATTATCTTGACTGACCGTGATAATCGTGCGTGGGTGCGTCATCAAATCGCACATTTAACGGTCGCGACGCCCTGAGCACTAAACAAAGCAACGAATTGTTCAGGATACTGGAAAAATAAGGCAAAATATGTTAAATTGTTATAGACATAGCGGAGGCTTTAGGAGGCACATTTCTTGTATAATTTATTGTTAACGTTAATACTGGTTGTTTCCGTTTTGATTATCATTGCGGTGATGATGCAACCATCCAAAACTAATGATGCCATGTCTTCATTAACCGGTGGTGCTGATGACTTGTTTGCCAAGCAGAAGCCCCGCGGTTTTGAAGCGTTCATGCAGAAGGTAACCGTGGTATTAGGAATCGCATTCTTTATCCTGGCGTTAGCTCTAGCATGGTACTCATCGAAGTAATTGACCGTCCTCCTGTGATTTCAGGAGGCTTTTTTTTAAGGTGGTGTAATGATGCTGAAACAACCGGAACCGTTTTTCTTTGAACATGGCCAACATGCCGTCATTTTATTGCACGCCTATGCGGGAAGTGCCAATGATGTGCGGATGTTAGCACGAGCATTAGAACGGGAAGATTATACAGTTTATGGCCCCCAATTCAGTGGACACGCGACTGATGATCCACGAGATATTCTCGCACAGGCGCCGGCGCAATGGTGGCAAGATACGCAACAAGCAATATCATTTATGCGGCAAAAAGGCTATACTAAAATTAGTATCTTTGGCTTATCATTAGGTGGTATTTTTGCGACGGCGGCCTTGGAACGTGATCCTCAGTTGCTAGGTGGTGGCACGTTTAGTTCACCACTATTTGCTGGTAATCGTAGTGACGTTGCTGAAATGTTTATCACGCTGAGTCACCATCAACTGGCGCACAGTCAATTCTCAATTACCGAGCGTGAACAGATCTTAATGACGTTGCCGGAACTGGTTCAGCGGCAATTGCAGGCAGTCAATACCTTTACTACGACAGAGGTTACGAGTCACCTCAGCGCTGTGACCCAACCTTTCTTCATTGGTCAGGGTGGGCAAGATGAATTAATTGATGCGACGGTAGCGCGACGATTACGTGATCAATTACCACAAGTACCAGTTGATTTTCATTGGTATGCTGATGCTGGACACGTGATTACCGTCAACAGTGCGCATCACCAATTGGAACAAGATGTTTTAACATATTTAAAAACTATTTATAAATGAGGTAAATAATGTCAGAAGCAAACTTACAAGAACAAATCCTGACTTTTTTGCAAGCTCATCCCGATCGCACGTATAGTGTTGAACAACTAACGGATGAATTGCATTTTACAGGCGCAACGGCGTTTACTTTTCTAGTAAAGGAACTTGCGAATATGGAACGTAAAAAATTAGTTAGTACCGATGATCATGATCATTTCAAGCTGGTCCAGGAAACGAAGACTGTTGAAGGTTCATTTCATGGTAATGACAAGGGCTTTGGTTTCGTTCGTTACGATCCCGATTTGCCTGATATTTACATTAATCCGGACAACACGCAGTTTGCCATTACCGGTGACGATGTTGCGGTTGAAATCATTCGACCAGCCCGTCCCGGTTCCGACCGCGGCCCTGAAGGTAAAATTGTCAGCATCGTTAAACGGAACTATACCCAGATTGTCGGTGCGTATACACCAAGTACGGATGAAGACGGGATTATTGGTTCTGTGGAAATTAAGGATAAGAAATTATCCAAATATCAGTTATTAATCACTGATCAGGGCTTACACCCCACTGAGGGGGAAGTCATCATTGCTGAAGTGGCTGCTTATCCTGACGCTCAGCATCCAACGCGGATGATTGGGATTGCCAAGCAGGTCATTGGGAGTGTTGATGATCCTGGGATGGACGTCTTACAAGTGGTCTACCAACACGACGTCCCATCAGTGTTTCCAGAAGAAGTGACGGATGAAGCCAACCGGATTCCGGATTACGTGACTGATGAAGAAAAAGTTGGTCGGGTCGACATTACGGACCAGCCATTAGTAACGATTGATGGCGCCGAATCTAAAGACTTGGATGACGCGGTTGTTGCTTGGCGCTTGCCAAATGGGAACTTCCATCTAGGCGTTCACATTGCGGATGTTAGCCATTATGTCACCGAGAACTCTGAGTTAGACCGGGAAGCATTCAAACGTGGGACGTCAGTTTACTTAACTGACCGTGTGATTCCAATGTTGCCACGGCGGCTATCAAACGGGATTTGTTCCTTAAATCCTGATGTTGAACGATTAGCCATGAGTTGTGAGATGGAGATTGATCAAACGGGGGAAATCGTTAACCATAAGATTTTCCAAAGTGTGATTCGGTCACACGCCCGGATGACTTATGACGCTGTTAATCAGATTCTCGAAGCCCATGACCCCAAGACGCGTGAAAAGTACGCGGACTTGGTCGACATGTTTGATACGATGGGCGACTTACACCGTATCTTGTACAAGCATCGGCGGCATCGTGGTGCGATCGATTTTGATGATAACGAAGCTAAAATTATCGTTGACGAAGCCGGTCATCCAATTGACATTCAATTACGGGTACGTGGCTTAGCTGAACGAATGATCGAAAGTTTCATGTTGGCAGCCAACGAAACGGTTGCAAAAAACTATAGTCAACTTAAGGTACCGTTTATCTACCGGGTACATGAAACGCCTGATAGTGACCGGATGCTTAGTTTCTTTGAATTCGTCACTAACTTTGGTGTCAGTGTCAAGGGGAGTTCTAAGGATGTTAAGCCGAAGATGCTTCAAGACGTTTTGAAGAAGGTTGCTGGTAAGCCCGAAGAAGCCATGGTCTCAGTCATGATGCTGCGGAGCATGAAGCAGGCCCGATACGCTGACCAGTCGCTTGGTCACTTTGGGTTGGCGGCACCGTATTATACTCACTTTACGTCACCAATTCGGCGGTATCCAGATATGATGGTTCATCGTTTGATTCGCCATTATGCTGAAAACGGCACTGGTGAAGAAGCCCGGGCACGTTATCGGGATAACCTACCAAATATTGCGGAAACGACTTCTGATCATGAACGGCGGGGGATTGATACTGAACGCGACGTTGATTCGATGAAGAAGGCTGAATATATGGCTGATCACGTTGGTGAGACGTTTGAAGCCGTTGTTGATTCCGTTATGAAATTCGGTCTGTTTGTTGAACTAGAAAATACCGTTGAAGGCTTAGTTCATATCAGTACGATGGACGACGACTACTACGAATACGTTGAAAAACAATTAGCGTTGGTTGGTCGTAAGACGAAACGGACATTTAGAATCGGCCAGCCCGTCAAAGTTCAACTAATGCGGGTCTATAAGGATCAACGAGAAGTCGACTTTAAGTTATTGAATCCTGAAGAAGCGCCAAAGACTGATTTATTGCCAAAGCGGGAACATCATGATAACTATCGTGGTAATAATCGGCGTGGTGGCAATAACGGTAACTACCGGCGAAATGGGAACAATAATAACCGGAATAACGACCATCGTGGTGGCAACAACAATAACCATCGTAATGGCAATAGCAATGGTCGCCGGAACAATAATAATCATAATAGCAACAATAATAATCATAGTACTAACAACAATCGGCGGTCATCAACCGATCGTCGGCGTTAATTTTTAAGTAAGGGGATGTGCGGCAATGGCCAAACAACACGGTAAGCACCCAGATACCGCCCTCGCTCAAAATCGGAAAGCACGCCATGACTACGCTGTTGAGGAAACCTATGAAGCTGGCATTGCGCTGACGGGGACGGAGATCAAATCAGTTCGCGATCGGCGGGTCAACTTAAAGGATGGTTTCGTTCAAGTTCGCAACGGTGAAGCCTGGATGCAAAACGTTCACATTAGTCCGTTTAAAGAGGGTAACCGTTATAACGTTGACCCGTTGCGGTCCCGGAAACTTTTGTTGCACAAGAAAGAAATCATTAAGTTAGGTGCAGCAACAATGACTAAGGGTGTGACGATTATTCCACTTAAGATGTATCTCAAGCATGGATTTGCGAAAGTCTTAATTGGAGTCGCTCACGGGAAACGGGAATACGATAAACGGCAAGATATCAAGAAACGCGAACAACAGCGTCAAATCGACCGGGTTATGAAACATTACTAGGCATCGATTACGTTAGCGTTGCATCGCTGCACCATACAACGAGTATGGCAGCGTCATAAAAAGGTCTTCCAAGAATTAATTCGATTCTTGGAAGACCTTTTTTAGTATGTGTTGTTGGTGGTTCTGTGCCGTGGACGGACGACGGCAAGCATATATTTTATATGTACTGATGTAGTGCTCACTGTTATAAATGTTCTAGATACTAGCAAAATGGTTATCAGGCTATAAATATTTTGCGAAAGGTCGGGTACAAGCACTTGCGACTTAGCTGGTAATTATGTTAGCATATAATTGTATTGATAGTTAAACGCGTTATTTATTAATTGATTCAATAAATATAATTGATACTAAACTTTGGAGAATGTTATTATTCTGATATTAATCAGATTTAGTATAACTCAAATTGATAATAAGTTAATTTTGATATGATTTATTGCATGGATTCTTGGGGGGACATGTATGAATAGATTTATAACGAGCAAGCAGCATTATAAAATGTATAAAAAGGGACGTTTCTGGGTATTTGCTGGTATTACCGTGGCTACCTTTACTCTGAATCCACTGATAAGTCGGGCAGATACGGAAACGACGACCGCAGCCACCGCAGCTACGACCACTGCTGGGGCATCCTCATCATCCAACTCACAGGTTTTAAGGACTACTACGACTAGTACAACAGGGGCAACGACTCAGTCTAGTGCGACGGCGATTAATGCGGCAACAACAAATACTAGTGCTCAAAAAAAACAGGCGGTTAGTGGCACCACTACTGACTCAAAGGCTGAACAATCGGTTACGGCAGTAGGAGAAAATGAAAACAAACCAGTAATCTCAGTACCTCTGATTCGGCATCAGCAAGCAGTCAGGCTAAAACTGGTTCTGGCGACAGTTTGGACCAAACGTCAAACAGCTCAGTAAGTGTCGCATCGAGTTCACAGAAAGTCACAACACAAAATTCTGATTATCAAAATGATCAAGGAACGGGCTCTGAGAGTGGCATTCAATCTAATGTGACGGACACGGTGGTGGCTGATGAATCACTACAAACTAATCGTTCAAGTGTCGCATCGCCAAGTACTAGCACAATGGCCAGTATTGGTGACTCAGACTCGAAAGATTCTAATGAAACTGAAAAAGTTGTGGATTCAGAAACTAGTCCGATAGCTGTAACTGCCACAACTAATACAATTACGACGACTAACGATAAAGTCCAGTTAAATCGGGCACTATTAGCGCGAGCCGCCACACCCGCAATTGTTGTCTCAACTGGGACTCTGGGAACAAGTGCCTGGCAGTACACAGATGATGGTGTGTTGACGATTCATGCTGGTGATTGGACCGGAGTGGGTGATGTCAGCGACGTACCGGGGGATTTTGGCAGTGAGTTAACGAAAGTAGTGATTGATGGTCCAATTAATGCGGGGACTGATACTAGTTATATGTTCTGGTATAATCCAAATTTGGCCAGTATTGATGGCCTTGAAAATCTGGATACTTCGAAAGTCACTGACTTTTCAATGATGTTTATGGGAACTAAGATTGCTGACTTCTCAGGATTAGCGCATTGGAATGTCAGTTCTGGTACGTCCTTTGACTCTATGTTCGCCAGTGACTCGCGAGTTCAATCTTATGATTTAAGTCAGTGGCAGTTGAATACGGTTCAACCAGTGAGCTTAAAAAGAATGTTTTCATTTAACACGGCCTTGACCAGTATTGATCTAAGTACTTGGAATGTGCGGATGGTCACGGATATAGATGGGTTATTCAATGGAGATAAGAGTTTAACAACGGCGGATTTACATGGCTGGAACTTGTTGAATGTTACAGCGTTGTCATCGATGTTTTTAAATGATACCAATCTCACTGATCTTGATATAACGGGCTGGCAGACGGGCAGTACGTTAACTAGTACTAAGTTTATGTTTGAGGGAGCCCCTGGATTAAAGGCAATCAACATTGCGAGTTTGGACATGTCTAACTTTGCAGCAGTCACTGAAGCTGATATGAATAAGGAACCTGCAGATCATGATATGTTTTTGAATCAAGATAGTAGCGGGAATCCGTTGCCCATGAACCTAAACGCATTAACGGTTGGGTCAAAAACATATTTAGTCGGTAGTTCATTGCCAGACATTCCAACTGGAACTGGCTATACCGGTAAATGGGTCAATCAAGCTGATGCCACCCAGACGTATACGTCGAGTGAGTTAATGGCTTTGTATAATGGCGTCGATAATCCAGCCGATACAATCACTTGGGTCTGGGAAACTAGCCCATCCTATGCTGATTTCACGTCCAAAAATGTAACCGGATTAATTGCCGGGCCGAAGACGACGTGGCGAGTTACCGATAGTGTTGCAACACTAAAAGATGTGAATGGGACTGATATTTATGCGACCGCTGACACAGTCGTCAAAGTTATTAGCGTGAACGGCGATACTGCTGTAACGACGGTCGACACTCAAACTACCGGTACCTATCAAGTTGACTTGCAGTATACGGATGCGTATGGCAAAGTATGGCAGCAAACTAGTACGGTTGCGGTAGCGGCAAATCAAGGCAAACTAGTTGGTAAACCGTTGACGATCAAAATGGGTGCTAAGCCAACGTATACGATTAATGATTTAATCGACACGGACAACTCCCACAATGCGGCCGGCGATAAGCTAAGTGCCGACGAACTCGCGACGGCTACGGTTACAGGCTTGGATACGAGTAAAGCTGGCGCACAAACGGTTACGCTGGCGTATACGGATGATGCTACTGGCATGGTCCACACGACAACCACCACGGTGACGATGGTCGCAACTAAGGCCGACTTAACAATGCGTAATAGTACCATCATTAAAGGACCCGAAAACTCAAGTTGGGACTATCGCCAGTATGTCACGAGTGTCACTGATTTTGATGGGAACCCGGTTAGTTTAGACGGACTTAACATTGTGGTTGATCAGCAACCTGATTTAACGCAAATTGGGTCGCAAACTGTCACACTCACGTATACGGATGCGTTGGGCAATGTCATCAGCGTCCCAACTCAAGTAACAGTCGTTGCTTCTCAGGCACAAGTTACAACCAAGGCGCCGTTAACGATTTGGCCCAGTGAGGTTGCTCAATTAAAAGTCGCCGATTTGGTGACAATCACGGCTGCCAACGGGAACCCTGTCGATACTAGCACCGACCTAACAGATGTCACAATGAGTTCAATTGACACGAGCAAAGGTGGCGCGCAGACCGTTACTATTACTTATACGGATGAAGCTGGCAATCTAGTGACAGCTTATGCCAAAGTAACGGTTGACCAATCAGATTTGAAGACCAAGCTAACGAATCCAATTGCGGGGCCTAAAGCTAAATGGGACTATCTAGCTGGTTTGGAATGGGTCAAGGATGCAAATGGAAAGTTGCTTGATAATCTCGCAACCGCTGATATTAAAGTCGTTACTGAACCTGATTTAAGTGTTGCGATGGTCGGCCATGACCAAACGGTGACACTCAGTTATACGGATGAGTTGGGCAAAGAACACTTAGTCACTGCGGTTGTCAACACGGTGGCTTCGAAGGCGAAGATTACGGCTGTCAGCGACCAGATCATCATACCTGATGACACAAAAAAGCTGACGGCAACCGACCTGGTCAGTGAGTTAATTGATGCGGCGGGAAATAAAGCCACGAATTTTGACGATGTGACGATGAGTGGTTTTGATGCTAAAGCTATCGGGCCACAAACTGTGACACTGATGTATACGGATGCGTATGGTAACCAAACGACTGATTCGACGACAGTCACCGTGGATGTCGCCACAATCACTGGTCAAGCGACACACCCAATTGCCGGTCCAACCGCGACTTGGGATTACCGTGACAGCGTCACTCAAGTTATCGATGCCAACGGAAAGATAATTGATGTCGGCGATGCTGACATTACAGCCACGACGCCTGACTTAACTCCGGCAAAGACTGGCAAGCCACAAACGGTTACCTTGACCTATACTGACAGTCTGGGTAAAGTTCACACGACCGACGTGATTGTAACGACGACGCTTTCAAAGGCGAAGATCACGGCTGTTGCTGACCAGATTATCATACCTGATGACGCAAAAAAGCTGACGGCAACTGACCTGGTCAGTGAGTTAATTGATGCGGCAGGAAACAAAGCTACGAATTTTGACGATGTGACAATGAGTGGTTTCGATACTAAAGCTATCGGGCCACAAACCGTGACACTGACGTATTCGGATGCGTATGGTAACCAAACAACTGATTCGACGACTGTAACCGTGGATTTCGCAACGCTAACGCTTCAGAATCACACTCAAGTGGCGGGACCTAAGGCGACTTGGAATTATGCTGATAACATCAAAGCCATCACTGATTCTAAGGGCCAGTCGCTAACATTAAGCGATGCCAAGATTACGGTCGTGCAATGTCCAGATTTAAGTGTGGCTGGAACTTATAAAATTGTACTTGAATATACTGATGATTTAGGGCAAGCGCACACAGAGACTGCCAATGTTGAAGTGACGGCTTCAAAAGCGGCCATTACTGCCGTTTCTAAGCAGGTGATTTTGGCAGAAAAAGCGAACATGGTAACTGCGTCGTCACTAGTGTCAACACTGTACGATGCGGATGGCGTTCAAATTTATAATTCTGATGATGTGACGATGAGTGGCTTTAATGCTAAAGCTATCGGACCACAAACAGTAACGTTAGCGTATACGGACGCGTATGGCAATCAAACGACTGTTTCGACGACTGTAACCGTGGATTTCGCAACGCTAACGCTTCAAAATCACACTCAAGTGGCGGGACCTAAGGCGACTTGGAACTATGCTGATAACATCAAAGCCGTCACTGATTCTAAGGGACAATCGCTAACATTAAGCAATGCTAAGATTACGGTCGTGCAGCGTCCAGATTTAAGTGTGGCTGGTACTTCTCCAATCGTGATCGAATATACTGATGATTTAGGGCAAGTGCACACAGAGACTGCCAATGTCGAAGCCACGGCTTCAAAAGCGTCCATTACTGCCGTTTCCAAGCAAGTAATTTTAGCGGAAAACGCGAACATGGTAACTGCGTCGTCGCTAGTGTCGGCACTGTACGATGTGGATGGCGTTCAAATTCATAATTTTGATGATGTGACGATGAGTGGTTTTGATCCTCAAGCTATCGGGCCACAAACCGTGACGTTAACGTATACAGACGCGTATGGCAATCAGATGACTGATTCGACGACTGTGATCGTGGATTTAGCCACAATCACTGGTCAAGCGACACACCCAATTGCCGGCCCAACGGCGACTTGGGATTACCGGGACAGCGTCATTCAAGTCATCAATGCCAACGGAAAGACAATTGATGTCGATACTGCTGACATTACAGCTACTACGCCTGATTTAACTCCGGCAAAGGCTGGCAAGCCACAGACGGTTACGTTGACCTATACTGACAGTCTGGGTAAAATTCACACGACCGACGTGATTGTAACGACGACGCTTTCAAAGGCGAAGATCACGGCTGTTGCTGACCAGATTATTTGGCCTGATCAAGCTAAACAACTGACGGCAACGGACTTAGTTGATCGTTTATACGATGCTGAAGGTCATCTGATTACAAATCACGACAATGTCAAAATGAGTGTGCTGGATTCCAAGTTAGCGGGGCAGCAACGTTTGACGTTGACTTACACGGATGTTGCGGGTAATCAATCCGTCGCGTATGCCAATGTGACAGTCGACCAGGCAAAGCTAGCGACAAAACCAAGTACGGTAATTGCCGGCCCGACGGCAACGTGGAGTTACGAAGCCGGTATTAGTCAGTTGACGAATGCAGCTGGGCAACTTATTACCGTCCAACCGGGGACAATTAAAGTGTTGAACAGGCCAGATCTGAATGTTGATTCAGTCGGGCAACAACAGCTGATCACACTGATTTATACGGATGAGCTCGGGAAATCCCAGTCGGTCACGGCAATGGTGACAGCTGAGGCCTCACAAGCTATGTTAACGGCCAAGGCGGCAGTTATCGTGCAACCGGATGCCGCGGCGAAGCTAACGGCTAATGACCTTGTAACGAGCTTAACGGACGCCTCTGGACAAGCGGTGACTGATTATCAAATCGTTCGGATGTCTAAGCTAGACGCGACCTGGCCAGGTGTTCAACCCGTCTCATTAACTTATACGGATGCGGCTGGTAACGAAGTAAGTACCGTTGTAAAAGTAACGGTTGATCAGGCCAAGATTGATAGTCAGAACCGGACTCAAATCTGGGGGCCAAGTATGACTTGGGATTATCGGCAACAATTGGCGACTGTTACGGATTCGCAAGGCCACCAGTTTAATCCTGATCAAGCTAAGATTACGGTCATAACCGGCCCGCAACTAACGGCTAAAATGATCGATAAGCCGCAAACGGTTACCTTGATGTACACGGATGATCTACAACAGACACATACTGTGTCAGCTACTTTGACCTTAACGGCATCACAGGCGGCACTCGTGCCACGTCCGGCACAGATTGTATGGGCCAAAGATGCGGGGCTACTGACGCCAGCCAACTTTTTGCAAACGATTACCGGCGCGGATGGCACTCAAGTGTCGTCTTTGACCAATGTCAAGATGAGTGCGGTCGATGCCAGCCAGCCTGGTGCCCAAACGGTGACTCTAACGTATACCGATGATTACGGCAACGAGGTGACAACAACTGCCCAAGTGACGGTTGATCAAGCCGCCTTAACGACCCAAACCGCTCGACCGGTTGCCGGGCCGACTGCCCATTGGGATTATCAGACGAACTTTAAAACCGTGACGAATGCTGCCGGCGAAGTGATTAATGTCGGTGATGCTAATATTAAGGTGTTGACAGGCCCAGATTTGAGCACAGGCATGGTGGGGCGGCCTCAAGTCGTTACGTTCAGTTACACTGATGAATTAGGATTGACCCAAACCACCACGGCGGAGGTCACAACAGTCGCCTCACGGGCGCACATGACGACTAGTGCTGACCAGGTGATTTGGCCTGCAGCTGTCGGAAAATTAACGGTTGTGGATCTAGTCACTGGTTTAACGGACGCCTGGGGCCAGACTAGTCAGAATTATCAAAATGTTACGATGACGACCATCAATGCTCAACAGGCCGGAAAACAACAAGTCACCCTGACATATACTGATGAGGTGGGCAACGTAAAAACTGCGACTACGACGGTGACAGTCGACCAAGCAGCATTAACGACTCAGCCACAAATGGTCATCGCGGGTCCGACTGCCAAGTGGGATTATCATCAGGGTATTGGAACGATTACTGATGGTATGGGCCAGCCGATTGCGGTCAATAATGCCGCTATTACAGTCGTGGCGATGCCAGATTTAACGGTTGCCCATATTGGTCAGCCACAAACTGTGCAACTGGTTTACACGGACTCGCTGGGACAACAACAAACGGCGTTGGTCCAAGTGACAACCGTTGCCACGCAGGCTAAAATCAGTACGCGGCCAGTTACCGTGATTGCCGGCCCTAAGACGACCTGGTCACTGAATGATAGTGTTGACTGGTCAACGAGTTTGGCAGCGGATGGCACGTTGCTGACAGCAGCGCAGCGCCAACGGGTGACTGTAGATGGTACCCTGAACTTACGGCGGGCCGGCAATTACCCACTGACACTAAGTTACATGGACCGTGCGGGTAATCTGATTACTGTCACGACGAGTATCGATATATTGGCTAGTCAGACCCAGTTACAAGTGCGTGATAGTCAGTTGACCGTCGGAAACACTTGGGCTGCTCAGGATAATTTCGAACGTGCAACCGATGCCCAGGGCCAAGCGCTGACATTAGCTGATATCGCGGCCGATGGTACGGTCAACACACAATGCGCTGGCCAGTACACGTTGACTTACCACTATACTGATGTTGCCGGTAATCAGTTAACTAAAACGGCTGTGGTGACCGTCGTCTTACCTGACGATGATCACATTAACACGACCGACCCTGATAACAATGATCATGGTGGAACGACCGTACCTGACAACAATGATCACGGCGAAACATCTAACCCTAACGGCAATGATCATGCAGGTATCGCTGATCCTAGTGAAACACCGAAGCTGAGTGAGCGACCTAACGATTCGGATGGTCATACCGTCGACTGGGGCGTTGATGATCGGATTACGACAAAGCAACAACCGGCCGCGGCTACTCGTGCACAGACTAAGGTCAAGACGACCGCTGTGCCAGCTCTACCGGCCAACAATGAGCATACTAGCGCAGCCAAAGCAGCAGCGACACCTGTGACACGAGTAACTGACACGACTGCTGACACACTGCCACAGACGGGCGAGCGCGACCGCTCAGCACAACAAGGCGCGGTAGTACTCGGATTAACGGGATTATTAGGGTTAATGGGATTAGGACGTCGGCGGCATACGCATGAGGATTAAGCGTACGATTGGCGTGTTAAGTTCATCGATTAGCTAAAATTGATAGCGATTTCTTGCAACGGACCGATTCATTTTGAATTGGTCCGTTTTGTTAACTGCTGCTGTTTGGACTTAACGGCTGGTTGCGCGGGTTGATGAATCTAGTGTCAAGTATTCAGTTAAGTAGTGATTAATGCTTGAACAAAATTTTAAAATGTAAAAAGGGGGTGCTTTCATCAGAATCTTTGTTAGAAACGGCCATTTACTTTATTTTATTAAGCAAATGGCCGATGATAGCGACATCATTAAAGCTAAATTAAAAAAGTATAAAAAATTGGATTGGTCGCGAGACATGAATTATGTTATATTTTATGACATACCGTTCCAGTAAACTATTTGAGGAGGTCTCGTCGATGAGAAAGTGGCAAGTTGCAGTTGTCATGTTGTTAGCAGCGTTGGGAAGCTGGTTTGCGATTGGTACCCAGGCCCAGGCTAAGACGTATACGATTGCGACGGATACAACCTTTGCGCCGTTCGAATTTCAGGTCAAGGGTGGTAAGTATAAGGGAATTGATATCGATATTTTGAAGGCAATTGCCAAAAAAGAAAATTTCAATTATAAATTAAAAGCGCTTAGTTTTGGTGCCGCCGTTCAGCAGCTTAGTGCGAACCAAGTTGACGGGGTGATTGCCGGAATGAATATTACGGCTGAACGGAAGCAGACGTTTGATTTTTCAGACGCTTACTATACTTCCGGGGTGGTCATGGCCGTGGCTAAAGATAGCAAGGTCAAAACGTTTAAAGATTTGAAAGGTAAGACCGTGGCCCTTAAAACGGGGACAGCTGGTGCAACCTATGCGAAGTCGATTCAGAGCAAGTACGGCTTCAAAATCAAGTATTTCAATGACTCGAATAACATGTATAACGATGTTAAGGTCGGCAACTCGGCTGCTTGTTTTGAAGACTATCCCGTGATGTCATACGGAATCAAGAATGGCATCGCGTTGAAGATTGTTTCCAAGCAACACGAGGCCGGCGACTATGGTTTCGCGGTTAAAAAAGGTAAAAACGCGGAACTGTTAAAGAAATTTAACGCGGGTCTCAAAGCGATTAAAGCGGATGGTACTTACAAAAAGATCATTAACAAGTACTTGAAGTCTAGTGAAGCATCCTTAACGGGTGAAGACGCAAGCAGTCGGACCTTTATTGGCTTGTTCACCCAAAACTTGGATACGATTGGCTCAGGGTTATGGATGACCTTGGAATTAACGGTTATTTCAATTATTTTAGCGACGATCCTCGGACTGATTCTTGGGGTCTTAGGCGTTATGCCGGGTAAACTTGGTCCGGCCATCTCCAGTACGATTATTTATATTTTCCGTGGGATGCCATTGATGGTGTTGGCCTTCTTTATTTACATTGGGTTCCCAGACCTGATTGGGCACGGCTTTAAGATTCCCGCGTTCGTTGCTGGGATGATTACGTTGATGCTTAACGAAGGGGCCTATACCGGAGCCTTTGTTAAGGGGGGCTTTGCCGCGGTCGACGATGGTCAAATGGAGGCGGCCCGTTCACTCGGGTTGCCATACTGGACGGCCATGCGCAAGGTTATTATGCCCCAAGGAATTCGAATCATGATTCCGTCGTTCATTAACCAATTTATTATCACGCTGAAGGATACGTCAATTCTATCCGTTATTGGGATCGTTGAATTAACCCAAACTGGGACGTTGATTATTGCCCGGAACTTCGAAGGCTTTAAGATTTGGTTAATGATTGCGATTATTTATCTGATTATCATTACGTTATTAACATGGTTATCTAACTGGGTTCAAAGGAGGATTAACTAAGCATGGCGAAAGTAATTGTCAAAGATTTGCATAAAAGCTACGGCGATAACGAAGTCTTGAAAGGGTTAAACCTTGAAGTTCAAGATAACGAAGTAGTCTGCATGATTGGACCATCTGGTTCTGGTAAGAGTACGTTTTTACGCTGCTTAAATGACTTGGAAGTTCCAACACAAGGGCAAGTTGTCATTAGCGGTTACGATCTTTCTGACAAGGGGACTAACATTAATTTGGTCCGTGAAAATATTGGGATGGTGTTCCAACACTTTAACTTATTTCCACACCTATCAGTGTTACAAAATATTACCTTAGCACCGACTCAACTCAAAAAGGAAAGTCAACAGGAAGCTGAGAAAACGGCGCGTGACTTACTTGCTACGGTCGGCTTGTCCGATAAGGCGGATGCCATGCCTAAGTCCTTGTCTGGTGGGCAAAAGCAGCGGGTGGCCATCGCTCGAGCGCTAGCCATGCATCCGAAAATCATGTTGTTTGATGAACCAACTTCAGCACTGGATCCCGAAATGGTCGGGGATGTGTTGGATGTTATGAAGAAATTAGCCGCAGATGGTATGACGATGATTGTGGTCACGCACGAAATGGGCTTTGCCAAGGAAGTGGCCGACCGGGTCGTCTTTATGGCAGATGGGTTGATTCAAGAAACGGGGAAGCCTGAGGATGTATTCGAACACCCACAAAGTCCCCGGTTACAAGATTTCTTACAAAAAGTGATCAACGTTTAAGTATCGGCTGGTCATAATAAAATAACCCGTCAAATAGGCGCGCTAAGAATTGGTTTAATTCTTGGCGCGCCTATTCTGTAGTAACGTGCTTGCATAGCAGATGAAGCGGTGTTGCTCTGAGGACGATTAACTAGTGAATACCGTGATATGGGCAACTTGAGCGGCACGTCAACTTTGATAGGGTGTTAAGCTGGCAAACTAGTTATGCCAACTTAACTAAAAACAACGGTCATCCCGAAACAGGGGTGGCCGTTGTTTTATGGCTAGTCCTATTTAGTGTTGGGGCACCTTATTACGGGGTGTCAATGTATAATTACTTTCACCAAAGCTAACATTGAGTCCCTTTTTCGCAACTGGTGTCCGCGCGCGGTTGGTCGGCTTTTGCCAGTGATCCAGGATCGCCGCAATGCAAATACACAGTGGTTCTGTGGATTGATCAGTAATTGCTAATTCAAATGCTTCACCGTTAGTGGTGACAACTGGTCGCATCGTCATGATTAATTCAGTACCATGATAAACGCGGTAGTTTTCGGCACTCAAGCTTCCCATGATAATCCAGCGAAGCTTGCGAACATAGAGCATTTCATGCCAGAAGCCCAGCGTTTTACTAATAGAACCGACGTTTTGACGGTTATAGTATAAATCGAATTTTGGCAACAATCCGAGGGTTGTTTGTCGAATTTCGGCAAGTAGCTCACCTTGGATCGCGTATAAACTGAGCGCGTCTTGGCGCCGCCCCCACCGACCAACTAAGAGATAGTGAGATTGGTTGTGCGCATCGCGAACAATCCGGGCACCTTGGGCGAAGCTATTGCGGCTGAAATATAATTTACGCATCTTCAACCTCCGTTTTCCGGAAACTATTGTTTGGCAAGCACTTCTAAGATTGCTTTGCCGACACCATCGTTGACATTTGTATCAGTGATATAGCGGGCCAACTGTTTGACTTCGGGACTGGCATTACCCATAGCGTAACTTACGCCAGCTAATTCGAGCATGGAGACGTCATTATTATTATCACCAATCGCCATGACATCGCTCATTGGGGTATTCAGCATATTCGCATAGCGCTCGACTGCAATCCCTTTTTGCGCATTAATATTATTGATTTCGATATTTGATGCGGATGAAGATGTGATTTTGAGGGACGAATGTTTTGCCAGAATTTCATCACTAAGGGGTTTTAGCTTAGCGGGCCCTTCTTCGCTGAAAGCGATAATCTTCATGACATGCTTAGTCGGATCATCCAATAACTCGTTATAGTTGTCCACGTAATTGATGTCCATAAGTTCTAAGCGGGCTGACGCGAGCGATACCGCAATTTTGAACGTTGTATCTGGATTCAGGTTAGTTAGGAGATGTGCAATTTGTTCGATTCGCTTGGCTTTACTGTTAGAGTAAATACCATCGTTGCCTACGACTTCAAAATAGTAACCTTGTGAGGTTAGCGTGTGAAAAACGGTGCGGGCCACGCTATTGGTTATGGGCACCATGTCGAGCATTTTGCCAGAAGCGTCGTATACTTCGGCACCGTTTAACGTAATCAAGGGTGCCGTGATGCCTTGAGCGGCCAGTAGTGGCTGAGCTTCAGAAAATCGGCGGCCGGTGGAGACGATAAAGTGCACGCCTTGCTGTTGTGCTTGACGGATGGCATTAGCGTTAAAATCGGAAACGACCATTTCATTGTTGAGTAACGTTCCGTCCATATCAGAGGCGATAATCGAAATCATGTTGTCACATCCTTAGTTGTTTTAATAATTACATTCTAACATGTTTACGTCTGAATACAGAATTATTATCATTAGTGGTTTTGGTTATGATACAATAAAACGAGAGGTGTTAAGGATGAAAGCGTTTATTCACACGGACTGGTGGGACGTCTTAAAACCAGAGTTTGAGAAGCCGTATTACCACCAATTACACGAATTTTTGAAAAATGAATACCGAACGAAAAATATTCACCCAGATATGTATAATATTTTTCAGGCCTTTGAATGGACGCCATTTGCTGACACGAAGGTCGTTATTTTAGGTCAGGATCCGTATCATGGTCCTGGTCAGGCACACGGACTGAGTTTTTCAGTGTTACCGGGCGTGGCAGTGCCCCCATCACTAGTCAATATCTATAAAGAATTGCAAAATGATGTTGGGTGTACGCCCGTCAACCACGGTTACTTGGAAAGTTGGGCCAAGCAGGGAGTCTTGTTATTGAACTCCGTGCTGACTGTTCAAAATGGTGTGGCCTTTTCACACGCTGGTAAGGGCTGGGAACGACTTACGGACGTTGCCATTCAGCGTTTATCGGAACGATCGACGCCGGTTGTCTTTATCTTGTGGGGTAAGGCGGCTCGGTCCAAGATTAAGCTGATTGATACCCAGACGAATGTCGTGCTACAAGCACCTCATCCGAGTCCGCTTTCAGCTTATCGCGGATTCTTTGGGTCCAAACCATTTTCAAAAACGAACATTGCGTTAACATCCTTCGGCGAACAGCCAATCAATTGGCAGTTACCAGAGCACGTCAATCTTGAGCATTAATTAATTTATTGGAGGGTTATCACATGGATTTATTTGAGTCATTAGCACAAAAAATTACTGGTAAAGATCAAACAATTGTTTTCCCTGAAGGAACTGAACCCCGAATTGTCGGTGCGGCAGCGCGATTAGCTGCAGACGGCTTGGTTAAGCCGATTGTTTTAGGTGCAACGGACAAAGTTCAGGCTGTGGCTAACGATTTGAATGCGGATTTAACAGGCGTTCAAGTCCTTGATCCTGCGACATACCCGGCTGAAGATAAGCAAACAATGCTTGATGCCCTCGTTGAACGGCGGAAAGGTAAGAATACGCCAGAACAAGCGGCTAAAATGCTGGAAGATGAAAACTACTTTGGCACGATGCTCGTTTATATGGGCAAAGCGGATGGGATGGTTTCAGGTGCAATCCATCCAACTGGTGATACGGTACGGCCAGCGTTACAAATTATTAAGACCAAGCCCGGTTCACACCGAATCTCGGGTGCATTTATCATGCAAAAGGGTGAGGAACGCTACGTCTTTGCTGACTGTGCCATCAATATTGATCCCGATGCCGATACGTTAGCGGAAATTGCCACTCAGAGTGCGGCTACTGCTAAGGTCTTCGATATTGACCCGAAAGTTGCGATGCTCAGCTTCTCAACTAAGGGTTCGGCTAAGGGTGAAATGGTCACTAAAGTGCAAGAAGCAACGGCCAAGGCGCAAGCTGCTGAACCGGAATTGGCTATCGATGGTGAACTTCAATTTGACGCGGCCTTCGTTGAAAAAGTTGGTTTGCAAAAGGCTCCTGGTTCCAAAGTAGCTGGTCATGCCAATGTCTTTGTATTTCCAGAGCTTCAGTCTGGTAATATTGGCTATAAGATTGCGCAACGATTTGGTCATTTTGAAGCGGTGGGTCCTGTCTTGCAAGGCCTGAACAAGCCGGTCTCCGACTTGTCACGTGGATGCAGTGAAGAAGACGTTTATAAGGTTGCGATTATTACAGCAGCCCAAGGATTAGCTTAAACGGTCACTTAGTTTGTTAAACGAGGGAAACTTCAGAGCTTGTACTTTGAAGTTTCCTTCGTTTTTTCTATAATAAGAACAGTTAATTTGGATGAGGAGTTGGAAGAATATGGAATCAATCACGGTAACGTCGCCGGAAGCAACCATGGCAATCGGGGCCAAACTTGGCCAATTAGTGCAACCTGGTGATTTAATCTTACTAGATGGTGATTTAGGTGCTGGTAAGACAACTTTTACAAAGGGGTTAGCAAAAAGCCTGGGCATTCCTAATAACGTTAAGAGTCCGACTTTTACGCTCATCCGGGAATATCGTCAGGGGCGACTACCGCTCTATCATATGGATGTTTACCGCTTGGAAGATGGCGGTGCGGAAGATTTAGGCTTAGATGAATACTTTGATGGTGATGGCGTTAGTGTTGTGGAATGGTCACAGTTTATTGCCGACCTCTTACCGACGACTTACTTGCGAATTGCAATTAGCCGGGACACTGATGCCGATGACCAGCGGGTAATAACCTTCAAGCCCATTGGTGAACACTATCAACGACTGGTTGATCAATTGAAGGAGTGACAACCATGGCAGAAGAAGTTGTTGATGTACGGCCTGCTGAAGTCGCGGATGCAGCACAATTATTAGCGCTACTCGCTCAGCTCGGACGTGAAAGTAATACTTTCACTGTTGATGAGGGCATTGAGGATTTGAGCGAAACGGATGAACAGGCGCAAATTGAGCGTATCAATGGCACAACGACCAACATTATTTTCGTTGCGACATTAGATTCACGGTTGATTGGTGTGAGCACCGTGCAAGCTAGTACGGATTTTAGTGCGGCGCAAGGTGAAGTTGGCGTAGCGGTACTTAAAGAATTTTGGGGCATGGGTCTGGGGACTGCTTTGATTGAGGAAGTCTTAGATTGGGCGCGTAACTATAGCTCATTGGAACGCCTCGTGTTGACGGTCCAGTTACGAAATGTGCGTGCCGTTAAGCTGTACCAGCATCTTGGGTTCGAAAATTGTACGGCAACGAGCTATGATGTCGTTGACCCAACCGGCAAACGGGTTCCAGCTATTGATATGGGAATCTGGGTTTGAAATCCGGGATTCGCTGAACTGACGGCAAACAGGTTCTGATAGTAGATGGGCCGGAATTTAAGCGTTGACGAACCAGGCCTAACCGGCGACGGCTTGTGAATGATTGGCTCATCTCCCAGTCGGTTGGGGGAATTGATAAGCTGTCTACGAGTATTGATAATCGGTAGCGATGCGTAAACAAAAAAGTCCAGCATCTTATTGCTGGACTTGCATAAATTTAATTTTAACCCTGAACGCGAACGAAAGGTTTGAGTTGCTCAGTTCCAAAAGCTTGCGCTTCGGTGAGTAAAATGTTGGCGCAAGCTAGGCTGTCATCTAGTGCATTATGATGATGCTGCAGGTCGATATCCAGTGCTTGACAGACTGTATCCAGCTTGTGATTAGGCAATTCTGGATAGAACCGTTGACTGGTCTTGACGGTATCCATGGATAGGTACTCCGGCGCGCTGATGCCGTAGTGGGCAAGCGTATTGCGTAACACACCAATATCAAAAGGCGCGTTGTGCGCAATTACGAGGCGGTCGCGTTGGAAGAATGGTGCAATGTGTTGCCAAACGTCTGGAAACTTGGGCGCGTCTGCGACATCTGCTTCATGAATCCCATGAATTTGGACGTTCCGCCAGAAAAAATCGCTCTCTGGTTTGATGAGTGTGTAAAATTCATCGCTGATTTGGTTATTACGGACAACCGTTAGCGCCAGTGAACAAGCACTGTCGCGTTTCGCGTTCGCCGTTTCAAAGTCCATTGCGACAAAGTTCAAAGTTGCCACCACCGTTTCTAAAGAATAGGATTATCGTACAAAGAATCTCGTTAATTTTCAAGTTAATGGTTCGGAAGGATAATATCGAGTTCCACTGGACAGTGATCAGAACCAAAAATTTCATTATGAATGCGGGCGTTTAGGAGCTGACTGTCTAATTGCTGTGACGTAATAAAGTAGTCAATTCGCCAACCAGAATTGTTGTCACGTGCATGCCCACGATAACTCCACCATGAGTAAATGTCGGTTTGGTCAGGATAGAAATGCCGGAATGTGTCGGTATAGCCCGCTGCAAGGAGGCGGTCAAACTTGGTCCGTTCTTCGTCAGTGAAGCCGGCACTATGGTGATTGCTACGCCAGTTCTTCAAGTCGATGTTTTCGTGGGCCACGTTAAGATCACCACAAAAGATCAACGGCTTGTTGGCACTCAAACTGTTAATATATGTGAGAAAAGCATCTTCCCACTGTTGCCGATAGTCGAGACGTTTTAATTCACCGCCTGAATTAGGAGTGTAACACGTCAAGACGTAGTAGTCCGCATATTCAAGGGTGATGACGCGACCTTCGTCATCGAATTCTGGTACACCGATACCATAAGTTACATTGAGCGGCTTGTGTTTGGTAAAAATCGCCGTACCCGAATAACCCTTGCGCTCGGCATAGTTCCAGTATTGATAATAACCTGGGAAGTCCAGTTCAATTTGGCCCGCCTGTAATTTCGTTTCTTGTACACAGAAAAAGTCGGCATCGAGCTCATTAAAAGTCGTGACAAAGCCGTGTTTGACAGCAGCACGCAGTCCATTAACGTTCCAAGAGATAAGTTTCACGTGAGTTTCAGACCTTTCAAGTAATTTACTCATATTGTAACACGGCAGCCACTGGTTATTTTAATGACAATTGAATCAGTGCGCCGTGATTAAAGCCAGACACGGCGGATAGATGTGCGATAGGGTGACAAAGCATGCTGGTGTCTTTGGTTGGCCTAGTTTCAGCGCGTCCGAGCGGGTATCTTTGGCTTTCAGTGATGGCACGTTTTTCCAGCTAACAATCACTGGCATGAATTGGACGCTGAATGATTTAAATCAGTGTGCCACGGAGCAATCAGTAGTAGCTAAAAGAAGATTGATGATAAAATTGGAGGAATATCGATGTTAAAAATTGGGGTCATTGGTTTAGGTAACATTGCTCAAAAGGCGTATTTACCCGTCATGGCGGCGATGCAAGACCAGTATGAATTTCATCTAACGACGCGTAATCCGGAAAAACGAGCACAACTAGCGACGATGTATGGGTTTCAACACACCCATGCGACCCTTGAGGAATTAATGGCAGTTAAACCGGCGGCCGTATTTGTGCATACTCCCACGGACACGCATGCAGCAATCATCAAGCAGTTGTTATTAGCTGGGATTCACGTTTATGTCGATAAGCCAGTCGCGACTGATCTTCAGGTGGTCCAAAGTTTGTATGATTTGGCTGCGGCGCGGCACCTGTTATTGACTTGTGGGTTTAATCGGCGTTTTGCTCCTTTTAATCAGCAATTGAAGGCATTGCCTGACAAACGGATGTTAGTGGCTGAAAAGGTTCGCGAAGTGGGTAGTCAAGATCCTGAAACGGCGGTTTTCGACCTGATGATCCACATGGTCGATACGGGGCTATTCTTGTTAGATGAACCACTTGAACACACTAGTGGTCGGTTGACGACGACGGCAACTGGCGCTTTGGCGCAAGGCTATTTGACGGTGCAGACGGCTCATGAGCAATTAGAAGTTATCACGAATATGTACGGTGGGGTCAACCTGGAACAAGTGACAGTCCAAACGACGGGGCAACGTGCGTCTGTGACTGATTTAAGTACTAAAACCGTGATGACGACGGCAACAACTACCACGACGGCTTTTCCGGATTGGACACCGACATTGGAAAAGCGAGGATTTGCACCGCTGATCCGTGCTTTTCTGACGGCGGTAACAACGCACGGGCCTAATCCAGTCGCCCCAACTGGCGCAATTACCAGTCACGCGGTGTGCCGTCATTTATTAAGTGATTAAAAAGTGCTAGAATTAACTGATAGGCTTACAAATTTCAACCTGATTATATCGTTTCAATAGCGTTTCAATGCTGCGGTGCTTGATACGTCGGCCTAAATTAAAAACGCTATGCGGTTAAAGTGATTATTAACGTAAGTGAATTAAATCGAAACACGAAAGGAACTTTTCACCATGACCAAAGATGTCTTGGCCACTTTTCCAGCCATCGAAATTAAAAAAAATGAATCACTAAGTCATTATACGAATACTAAAACAGGCGGTCCCGCCGATTACGTTGCGTTTCCAAAGTCAATCAGCGAGACGAAAGCTCTGATTACGTTTGCCAATGAGCAAAATTTACCACTAACCGTGATTGGTAATGCCAGTAATTTGATTGTCAAAGATGGTGGTATCCGTGGATTAACGATCATTCTCACCCGCATGAAGCAAATTCATGCGAGTGGCACCAAAGTTGTTGCTGAAGCGGGTGCCGCAATTATTGCGACGACTAAGGTTGCTTGTGGGGCTAGCTTGACTGGTTTCGAATTCGCAGCTGGGATTCCCGGTAGTGTCGGGGGTGCGATTTTCATGAATGCCGGTGCGTACGGCGGCGAAATGAGTGAAGTTGTTGAAACGGTGACGGTTTTGACGCCAGCGGGTCAGCTTAAAACCCTGGATCATGACGAATTAGATTTTGGCTATCGGCACAGTACGATCCAGGACTATGATGATATTGTCGTATCGGTGACGTTTGGTCTCAAGCCAGGTAATCAGACCAAGATTCAAGCGCGGATGGACGAATTGAATACGTTGCGAGCAGCCAAACAACCGTTGGAATGGCCATCATGCGGGAGTGTTTTTAAGCGACCAACTGGGTATTTTACTGGTAAACTGATTCATGATGCTGGCTTACAGGGCCATCGAATCGGTGGTGCTGAAGTTTCTAAGAAACACGCGGGTTTTATTATCAATGTCGATCACGCTACAGCGACCGATTATATGGATATGATTCACTACGTCCAGAAAGTTGTATTTGAACGGTTTGGCGTCCATCTTCAGACGGAAGTCCGAATCATTGGTGAAGACGTCGTTCAAGGTTAGTTATGTCAATTTAACAAAGGGGGCAACCACTAGATGCCGATTATCGAATTAGTGATTTTACTGGCATGTTTAGTGCTGCTGTCGAATGTATTGAGCCACTATCTAGTCGCAATCCCGGTCAGTTTAATTCAAGTCGGGCTGGGTCTAGGAGTGGCTTTATTATTAAATGTACAGGTAAAATTGCAAACGGATTGGTTTATGCTCGTCTTTATTGCGCCCATGCTGTACAACGATGGCAGAGAATTTCCAAAACAGGAATTATGGGAACTACGCGGGGCAATTTTTGCGAATGCAATCGTCCTCGTCTTTATTACCACCATCCTCGGTGGCTTTTTGATTCACGTATTGATCCCAACGATTCCGCTCGCTGTTGGAATCGCGTTGGCGGCCATTTTATCGCCAACTGATCCGATTGCCGTGCAGTCGATCTCGGAAGGGGTCAAGTTACCTAAAGAAATTTTGCACTTGGTCAGTGGCGAAAGCCTGATTAATGATGCGAGTGGGTTAATTGGGTTCAAATATGCGTTAGCAGCAGCGGTTACCGGTACGTTTGTACTCGGTGAAGCTGTTGGGGATTTCTTCTATATTAGTCTGGTCGGTTTGGCCGTTGGGCTGGCGCTGATCACGATCATTCAACTCATTCGGGACGTGTTACGACGAGAGGGTATCAACGATATCGTGTTCAACGTGGTGTTACAGATTCTCACGCCGTTTGCAATTTATTTCATTGCTGAAGAATGGTTCCACGCGTCCGGTGTTGTCGCCGTTGTTGCGGCCGGGGTATTATCGCACTTGCAAAATTCACATGAAAGTGAAGATGCGCCGGAATTACGATTAGTGACGGAACGGGTCTGGAACGTGGTTGTTTACTTATTGAATGGGATCGTCTTCCTGATTCTTGGTATTGAATTGCCGGCAGCAACGCAAGCAACCATTAAAGGCGCGCATACAAATACGTTTCATGCGGTCTTTGACGTTTTAATCGTCTGGGGGATTTTGTTACTGATTCGGGTTGCTTGGACATACGCTTACATGTTGTTCAACTGGTTACGACATCACAAGAAGGCCAAACCTAGTCTCAGAATTGCAGCATTGTCCGGTTTATCAGGTGTGCGGGGGGCCATTACGATGGCTGGGGTCTTCACGATTCCAACCGTGGTGGCCTCGGGCAAAGCCTTTCCGGAACGTGCGCTCGTACTGTTCATTGCGGCTGGAGTCATCATTGTAAGTTTAGTTGCTGCTGCGGCTATTTTGCCATTGATGGCGGCCAAATCACTCCCCTTTGTTACTCGGGGATCCAGTCCGGATGAAGACGACGCGGTCTTGGCAGACGGAACGGATGACGGTGATGATAGCAGTGGGCAATTACCACAGTTAACATACAAGCAAGCCCGCATTTATATCTTACAGTTAGCGATTCAAAATATTGAAGAACATCGGCGGCCAGCTAACCAACGTGCGGCCTATGATTTGATCCTGGACCAGCAGTTTCAGATTCGGCGTCTAGAAGTGGCGTCGCAGACTGCGGATGAGTTGGCGCCGATGCTGACAGATGAATTGGAACTTCGCTTAGTGGCACTGAATGGTGAACGGGCAGCAGTTAGAGAAATGATTGCCAATAAACAAACTAGTAAGTTAGCTGGACAGGTCTACTTGCGGCGTGTCGATCGGCGCGAACAACGTTTCTTACAGGCGACACATCGACAGGGGCTTCCGACACTGCGCTCATTACGGTTGTTGTTGACGCGTGCAATGCAAGGGATTCGACTATGGTTAGCACCTGGCGATAGCGAAGAATTACGAGTGGCGTTGTTGGATATTCAGCGTGAAGCTTCTAAAGCTGCTATTAAAGCGTTGTCGCAGTATCTCAAACAGGCCAACGTTGATGAGCAACAGTTTGATCGCCAGGCTCTGTATCACTTGATCGTTCATTACCGGAATCGCATCGAGAATGCGAAAAATGATCACACGTTATCACGTGATGATTATGAACAACAGCTGCATGGACTACGCATCAAGAGTCTTGGTGCCGAACGTGCGGGTGTACAGCATTTGTTAGAGAGTGGACAAATTAGTTTACGCACCGCGGCAAAGTTACGGCAGTTCATTAATTACTCGGAGAACTTATTGATGCTCAATGATATTGAGGCCGATGAAGATTAGTTAACTTTTTAGATTGTAAATCAGTAGTTCTAGGTTATAATGATGTTAGAGTAGTATTGACGGTGAATGGTTAGGTTTGCAAATTAATCATTACTTAAGCGGACGAATAAGGGCAGCCTTACAGGGGGAAACATCATTATGACAGAATCAGAAATTCATGAACGCTTCGTGGACACTTATATGCATATTTTAAAATATGTCGGGGACTTCGTTTCAGTGCCGACCCGGCCGTATAAGATAACGTTTGAGGCCTACACGGTTATGCGGATGATTGCAACAAGTGAGGAGCCGCTGACGTTGGTCAAGATTGCGAAAGAGCAGCGGGTTTCACGGAGTGCGATTGCACGTCAAATCAACGTGTTATTAGATTTGAAGTACATTGAACAGACCACGAATACGCATGATCGCCGAATCAAGTACTTATCGTTAACACCTGCTGGTCATAAAGTGGAACAGGAAATCACCACGGCTTCCGAGGAACGTTTTCATCAATGGGTCCAAGTCTATGGTGAAAAACGGGCAAGCGATACGTTGCGTTATATCAACGATGCGGAACAAAAGGCTACCGAACTGGGTTTCAGTGGCTTCAGTGGGTTGCATGATAAGCGGGGGCGGCATACCGAATATAGTGATCCTAAGACGAAGAATTAGCTAATATTTAGTTAATAATAAGAAACACCGTTTGAACCGATTATCAAATCAGTTCAAACGGTGTTTTTGATTACGCTAGGACTTATCCGGTGTTTGATGAGGAACTGTTGGCATCGTGAATCGCCAAGCCGCGTAGATGAGGAGTTGAAGTAACCACATCATCAAGACAAAAGCGAGCATCTTTAGCGACCACATTTCAACTAATTGTTTCACAATGTACTGTGGCGTAATTAGTAAGTAGATGGAGTGCAGTCGGAGGAATCGGCCAACGTAGACACCGACACTAGCAAATAGGAAGAGTGCGGCACAGATGATACCACGACTAGCAGGGAGTCGCTGGAAGTGTAAACGTTGGGTCAGTTGCTGGGCAATTCGGTCAACGCCCCAGGTACCAATGATTGTAGACACCATCATTGGCCCAACCAAGTAAGCGAAATCCCGCCACATCGGTAAGTCGAAGCGCAAGAGACCGTTGATGCCATACGGCTTCAATAGGCTGAGGTGGAATAAATCAGTCATTAAGTACGGTGCATTCGGATAGAAAAGCAACCAAATGACCGCAATCAGCCAAAATAATAGCGGGCTACGTCGGGGTGTCAGCCAAAAACTCAGCTCGATCGGGACATAAGCCAAAATTGAATTAAGTAATAGAAAATGGAACGCGCCGTGCAAGTCGACTGCTGCGAAGATGAAAAATCCCCAGAATGCGAGTCGCACAAACCACCGCTGTAACTTAGTCATTTAGTCACTTCCCTTCTGGTACTAATTCTAACAGAAATATTAATCAAGCAATATTAAATAACATCAAGCTTAATATTTATTCAAAATCTAGCTAAAAAGCGCAGGCTCTGCTGAAATCGCACCGCGAGAACCGGGTTGCCGTGCTATAATGTGAAAGTAAATGATTTTCATGAGGAGGAGACTAATGACTTTCAATTGGAGCGGTTTGTTGACCTTACAAAACTTTGTCCGACTCCTTGACATTCTTGCGGTATGGTTTGTCATTTATGAGCTGATTGTGTTGCTAAGGGGCACTAAAGCCGTACAACTGTTTCGCGGGATCGTTGTCATTGCGATTATTAAAGCTGTGAGTGTTTTGATTGGTCTGGACACGGTATCGTGGATTATGGATCAAATTATTAACTGGGCAGTCATTGCAATGGTTATTATATTCCAGCCCGAAATTCGGCGAGGATTGGAGCATTTAGGGCGTGGCTCCATGTTTGCGCGTGGTAAGCGTCAGAATGAAGATGAAGAGCGGATGATTGCCGAACTGGATAAGGCCATCCAATATATGGCTAAACGGCGGATTGGCGCTTTAGTGTCGATTAAGATGGACACGGGTCTTGAGGATTATATCGAGACTGGGATCGCATTAGATGCTGATATCACCGGCGAATTATTAATTAATATCTTTATTCCAAATACGCCGTTACATGACGGTGCCGTTATTATTCAAGATAATCAAATCAAGGTTGCGGCGGCGTACTTGCCATTATCTGAAAGCAATCTGATTCCTAAAGAGTTAGGAACTCGGCACCGTGCCGCGGTCGGAATCAGTGAGGTAACGGATGCCCTCACCATCGTCATTTCGGAAGAAACCGGTGAAGTGTCGATTACTAAGGACAATGAGCTGATGCGGGGGATGACGCGTGAAAATTACTTACGGTATTTCCGCCAAGTCTTACTAACGCCTGAGGATTCAACCAAGCAAAACGCGCTTCAAAATTGGTTTGGACGAGTTTTCGGAGGAGGTCCCCGAAAATGAAAAAATTTATGAATAGCAATTGGTCAATGCGGCTACTAGCACTGCTGTGTGCGTTGGTGCTCTTCGCCTACGTTAATTCGTTAAAGACAACGCATAACGCCAGTATTTTGACGAATAGTTCATCGAAAACGACATTGACATCTAACCGTAAAGTGACCATTAGCGCGCCCTTAGAACTGAACGTGAATAGTACGAAATATTTTGTAACGGGCTATCCCGAAAATATTAAAGTTACGATCGAAGGGCCGTCTGCTTTAGTCACAACTACGGCTAACACGCAGAATTTTAAAGTTTATGCTAATTTATCTAAGTTGGCAGTTGGGCGGCACAGTGTCAAAGTCGAAGTCGATGGCTTGAATAAAGAATTGAGTTATGGACTTAGTCAAAAGTACATTCATGTTAATATTCAGCCACGACGAACGGCTACTTATAAGGTCAGCGCAGACTTCAATAAAGCCAACGTAGCAGATGGTTATGAAGTTGGATCGGCACGGCTCGGAACATCATCTGTCAAAGTTACGGGCGCCGTCAGCGAAGTTAGCAAAGTCGCGAAAGTCGTTGCGGTCGTTAATACCAACAAGAATTTAGAGAAATCCGTGAACCAGCAGGCTATCATTGAAGCATTAGATGCCAACGGTCAAAATTTGAACGTTGTCTTGACGCCTTCGACCACGTCGGTGTATATTCCCATTACGCAGGCGACAACGACGAAAGATGTGCCAATCGATTTGAAAGCCAGTGGCAAGACCGCGGCGGACACCAGTTATTCATTCTCATCTGACACGAAGTCAGTGACGGTTACTGGCACGAAGGCGGCATTGGCGAAGTTGAAGTCTTTGCCAGTCAATGTTGATGTGACGAATGTTGATTCAACCACGACTAAGACGGTCGATGTTTCGACTAGCGATGAGGATGGGATCTCGTCAGTTAGCCCAACGTCGGTCAAAGTAAAAATTACAGTTAAAAATGATTAATCATGACACTTTTGAAATGAGGTAAATTATAATGAAATATTTTGGTACTGATGGTGTTCGGGGGATTGCAAATTCAGGCTTAACACCTGAAATGGCTTTTCGTTTAGGTCGTGCTGGTGGCTACGTATTGACGGAACATGCGGAAAACAAGAGTACGCAACCACGCGTTTTAGTTGCACGCGATACCCGGATTTCGGGCCAAATGCTGGAAGAAGCCTTGATTGCCGGCTTGCTTTCAGCCGGAATTGAAGTTTTACGTCTCGGTGTAATTACGACGCCAGGAGTGGCCTACTTAGTACGGATCCAAGATGCTGACGCGGGTGTCATGATCTCGGCTTCTCACAATCCAGTTGAAGATAACGGGATCAAGTTCTTCGGTGGCGACGGCTTCAAGTTGTCTGATGCCAAGGAAGAAGAAATCGAAGAATTACTGGATCAACCGAAAGACACTTTACCACGGCCAGCAGCAGAAGGTCTGGGGACAGTTGCTGATTTTCCAGAGGGTAATCTTAAATATTCACAATTCTTGGAACAAACGATTCCAGATGACTTAAGTGGCATTCATTTGGCTGTCGATGGTGCCAATGGTTCTACCAGTAACTTAGTTTCCCGGATTTTTGCGGATTTGAACGTGGAATTTGATACGATGGCTACGGCACCAGATGGCTTGAACATCAACAAAGGGGTCGGCTCAACGCATCCCGAAGCATTATCTAAATTCGTCGTTGAAAAAGGCGCTCAAGTTGGTTTAGCCTTTGATGGAGACGGTGACCGTTGTATCGCAGTCGATGAACTTGGAAACATTATTGACGGTGACAAGATTATGTACATCTGTGGAAAATTCCTCAGTGAACGAGGCAAGTTGAAGCAGGATACGGTCGTCACAACGGTCATGAGTAACCTGGGCTTATACAAGGCCTTAGAAGCAGCTGGTTTGCACAGCAAGCAGACCCAAGTTGGTGACCGCTACGTTGTCGAAGAGATGTTGAAGGACGGCTATAACCTTGGTGGTGAACAATCTGGTCACGTGGTCTTCTTAGACTTTAATACGACGGGTGATGGCATGTTGACTGGAATTCAGTTATTGCACGTCATGAAGGAAACGGGTAAGAAGCTTTCTGAATTAGCCGCCGAAGTGACGACTTACCCACAAAAGTTAGTGAATGTTAAGGTTCAAGACAAGAAAGCCGCTTTGAACAATGATAAGATCAAGGCAGTTATCAAGGACGTTGAAGATGAAATGGCCGGTGATGGTCGCGTCTTGGTACGGCCTTCTGGAACCCAAGATTTATTGCGGGTCATGGCAGAAGCGAAGACCGACGAACTGGTTAGCGCTTATGTAGATCGGATCGTCGATGTGGTCAAAGCTGAAGTTGGCGTTGAATAATTAAGTGATCAGACCGATCATCAAAAAAGTCGTTACTCCTAGAGTCGCGACTTTTTTTGTTGCCATGAAACGAACGGTTATTGCTAAATGCGGTTAACTGGCGACTGTCAGGGGACCCAGTGCCTCCCAAACCAATTTGACCGCAAAAAAGTTACAAAAAATTCGAAAATTCGTGATGCCCTTGATTTATAAGCGTTTGAGATTGGTATACACGCTAACTAACACGTATACCAATATAATATATTGTTGACTTTTATTAGATGTAACGGTAAAGTTAACTTGTTTCTAGGAAATATACCAATTGGAGGCTAGACTAGACCAATTGTTAATTGGTTAAAGCGGAATAGCGCCAGGACTTTAGAATCTAAAGTTGACGAGGATGACGTTTATCGATAATCGACGGGTGACGTCAGGGACTGCACTCTACAGGTCAATTACAAAAACCGACTGTGAGGTTGGTGACAGATATATTGACCACGCAGCTAGAAACAATTCAAACAGTAAAGGAAGATTAATTTATGTGTGGAATTGTTGGTGTAACGGGTAAAGATAGTGCAGTATCAATCTTATTGAACGGATTGGAAAAGTTGGAATACCGGGGCTATGATTCAGCTGGTATCTATGTCAATGATCAAGATGGTCATGACTATTTAGTTAAGGAAAAGGGTCGGATCGATGACTTACGTAAAGAAGTAGGCGAAGCTGTTCATGGTTCGACCGGGATTGGGCATACTCGCTGGGCGACTCACGGTGAACCGAGTGTTGCCAATGCGCATCCTCAAGTTTCTGCGGATGGCCGCTTCTACTTAGTTCACAATGGCGTGATCGAAAACTTTGAAGACTTAAAACAGACTTATTTAAGTGACGTGACTTTTAAGTCTCAAACAGATACAGAAGTCATTGTTCAATTAGTCGATCGGTTTGTCACCAAGGAAGGCTTGAGTACGTTGGCCGCTTTCCGTAAGACGTTAGGGCTACTCGGCCATTCTTCATATGGGTTCTTACTGATGGATAAGGAAGATCCTGACACCTTATACGTCGCAAAGAATAAGAGTCCATTATTAATTGGGGTCGGCGAAGGCTTCAACGTGGTCTGCTCAGATAGTTTAGCGATGTTAGACCAAACGAAAGATTTCTTGGAATTACATGATGGCGAAATCGTGGTCGTTAAACCTGATGAAATTAAAATCACGAACCAGGCCGGTGAACCAGTTGAACGGAAGCCATTCCATGTCGACATTGACGCAGCTCAAGCTGACAAGGGAACTTATCCATTCTACATGTTAAAAGAAATCGATGAACAACCGAATGTGATGCGGAAGCTATCCCAAGTTTATCTTAATGATGCGGGTGATCCAATCATCAATGATGACTTGTTAACAGCTCTTAAAGCAGCCGATCGACTATACATTGTGGCTGCTGGGACTAGTTATCATGCTGGTCTGGTTGGTGCAAAGTTATTTGAATCGTTGGCTAACGTGCCAACTGAAGTGCACGTTTCGTCAGAATTTGCATACAACCAACCATTATTATCAGCACATCCATTCTTCATCTTCTTGACCCAGTCTGGTGAAACTGCTGATAGTCGTGAAGTGTTATTGAATGTGAACGATCAACATTTCCCAAGCTTGACCATCACGAACGTGCCAAACTCAACGTTATCACGCGAAGCAACGTACACGTTGTTATTGCATGCCGGCCCAGAAATTGCGGTTGCTTCAACCAAAGCCTATACCGCACAGATTGCCTTACAAGCCATCTTGGCTAAAGCGTTAGGTGTGGCCGTTGACCAACCAGCTGCAACAGCTTTCGACGTGAAACAGCAGTTGGCGTTAGTCGCTAATGGGATGCAAAGCTTAGTTGATGAAAAGGCTACTTTTGAAAAGATTGCTAAGAGTGCCTTATTGAATACGCCAAACGCCTTTTATATTGGTCGGGGACTGGATTACGCCGTCTCATTAGAAACGGCCTTGAAACTCAAGGAAATCTCTTACGTTCAAGCTGAAGGTTTCGCATCTGGTGAATTAAAGCACGGTACGATTGCTTTGATTGAAAAGGATACCCCAGTGATTGGGATTATTACGCAAAAGAATACCGCTGGGTTGACCCGCTCCAACTTACAAGAAGTTGCTGCACGGGGAGCTAAGACAGTTACTATCGTCACCGATAGTTTAGCTAAAGATGGTGACACGGTTATCTTGCCAACGGTTGATGAACGATTAACGGCTTTGCTTAGTGTTGTTCCTGGTCAGTTATTGGCCTACTACACGAGCTTAAACAAGGGCTTAGATGTGGACAAACCACGGAACCTTGCCAAGAGTGTGACCGTTGAATAATTTAAAGTAAGTGTGTGGGCACCAAGAAACGTCACCGTTCGATTACGGTGGCGTTTTTTGATTGCCCACAAAGCTTTTGCATAATTTTTAACTACTAATATTCATAAGGCTATTGTGAAAGTTGACGATCTTTTGGTATGATAAAGTAAGCGGTTGCGATAACACAACTAAATAATTAGACTATTGGGGATGAATGGTCATGCTGAAATATAAATATTTTGCACAGCCAATTAATAACCTTGGAACCAACCGAACAATCTTGTATGAGTTATTATTACGACAGTGGGATGAGAGGCAACAAACTTGGCGAATACCAGCGACCTTTGAAATAGCGCCAACAGAATTGATTCAATTGCTGGATTGCGCTATTCAGGAATTAAATAACCATCATGTTTCCATCAATTTAACGGCGCGTCAGTTTGCTAATCCTGACTTTCAAGCTGCAATTAGTCACTATGTGCAGACGCATTTGTTACCACGAGAACTAACTGTTGAGCTAGTTGCGACACCTGAGCTAAGTGAGTTACAGCAATTAAGTGTTGGGTACCGGGCAGCTGGTATATTACTTGCTTTTGATGATGTTGGTTCTGATAACCTATTCCAACAGATCAAAATGATGTTGCCATATGTGAATACGGTTAAATTCGCGTTACAAAATATGCGACCGCTGGGGACCCCAACTACGGATGTAATTGTTTCGACGCTCAAATTTTGGTTTGATAAGGCGGAGGAACAGCAAATGCTATTTACCTTTGAAGGCATTGAATCAGCGGCTGATGTTCAACTGGCTAATCATCTAGGCATTACGCGAGGGCAAGGATATTATTTTGCCAAACCGCAACTACCCGCGACATTTATGGCATGACAATAATGGTATGCTACAATAGTATTCGTAGCAATGTAACTGAGTGCCATGTTGATGTTTAATCGGCTGAATCACATGACGAGACGAGGCCGATTTTGTTAGTAAATGATAAAAGATGGGGTGGCTACTTGTGGCAATCAATTTAATTGCAACTGACTTGAATGGAACATTATTGCATCAAGATCAGCGTTTTGACAAAGAACGGTTTAAACGGGTATTGGCGCAGTTACGGGCGATAAATGTTTCCCTAGTACTTTCGTCCGGTAACCAATATGCCCATCTTAGACAGTTATTTAAAGATGTTATGGCGGATAATCTTATCGTTGTTGCTGAAAATGGGGCGTCGATTTATGCCCAGGACCGCTTGATCTTTGATGGTAGTCTTTCAGCAGACCAGCAACGAAAGTTTGTGACTGTTGATCGTTACCAGCCACTATTCAAAGACGCATACGTAATCTTAGTTGGTAGCCATGGGTCGTATACTGAGTTAGGAGCACCTGATAAGTTAGTAGCGATGGCCCGTCAGTTTTATGATCATTTACACTTGGTTGCGGATCTGGCCACTGTTGATGATACCGTTAAAAAAATCAGTATCTCAACGACACCGGACCAGGCTGCTGATCTGGTGGCACGAGCTAATGATTATTTTGATGGCGAGTTACGTGCGCATGATAGTGGGTATGGCGTCGTAGATTTGGTTGATCAGCGGGTCGGAAAATTACCAGCAATTCAATTCTTGGCGACTAAACTTGGGTTAACTGCAGCTAATGTGATGGCCTTCGGTGATGGGGCGAATGATGTCCCATTATTGCGATATGCAGCGCACAGTTATGCGATGTGCAACGCACCGGCGGACATTCAAGCCGCAGCAAAACACGTGACGGCCCTGGATAATGAACATGATGGGGTATTAGCAACCATTGAACAAGAGTTGTTAAATAATTAAAAGCCTATAACTAGTCAGTAAAAAGCTGAGCTATCGAATGAACATCGTTATTCGATAGCTCAGCTTTTTGGGTCCTATTAAAGTGATTGATTAGGGTAGAAGAATTGATGAATGCCATAAGTGTTGAGCGAAACTAAACGCTGCTTTAGTTCAGCCAAAGATAGTCCTAAATCACCATTAAAATAGAGCCGGAAAAAGGTTAAATTGTTGTGGATCAAAAAGCTTGAACAGACCTTAGCATCGATTGCAGATAAATGATAGTTTGTTTGAATCGTCGTTGTAAGCCCTGCTACCACGGCAGCGTGGATTTTCCGAGACAAAAAACTGTAATCATCATTCAACAAAATGACTCGGTGAAAAGCTTCAGATTGGCGAAAATAGGTCACTAAGCGATCAAAGATTAAGCCGGGTTGGCTAATGTTTTTCTTGAAATCTTGCGGGTCAATGAGTGCTAGAATCTTATCAGCACCTTCTTGAACGAACGTTTCCGCTAAATCGTCAATGGAATCGAAATGTAAATAGAAAGTTTTGCGGTTGATATTAGCGACACTTGTGAGCTCCTTAACAGTAATATCACGATAGCGCGGATACTTTAAAGCAAGCGTCCGAAAAGCCTCTTTCAGCGCAGTCTGGGTGCGCTGAACACGTAAGTCAGTAGCTGGCATAATCTGATCCTCCTTATTAATTACATTTGATGGGGTGGTCATTATTAAACCGCCGCTAAATGTACTAGTCGTTAAGCCACATGTGGGTATTATTATCATAATAGCACTTATTTTGATAGTTAACTCGTCCTGAGTCATGACAGATTAACTCGCGCAACGTGCATAATAGCATATGCGCCTAGTAGGTAAATGGTAATGAGGCCATGTCCGTCGACTAAAATGGGTTAGGAGATTTTCGTTCAGTCAATGGTATGGTGTAACGCATTATTAGTGAGTCAAAAAAGCTCCCAGTAGTTTGCATTCTGGGAGGTCGATTTGAATCATTCTTGAGTAGTTAGACATCGTAAATATTAGAAAAACGATAGGCCGTTTGGTAGGTTACAGGAATATTAGGTTCGATAATGATACTGCCAAATTCCTTGTGGTGAATAGCATCCGGTAATTTTTGTGCTTGCAGGGAAAGACCAAGTTGAGAACGCATCGGTTTACCGCCATTGAGTCGATAACGATCATCACGGTAATTAGTTGCACTGGAAACCACGACTGCCGGAGCGTTCGTTCGCATCGTGACTTTGCGTCCACTGATGCGATCTAGTAATTCTACTTGTGGATATGGGGTGTCGTTTAAGACGAAGCCGTGATGGAGCCCGCCCTTGATGTTAGCAACCTGGGGCCCAACCTCGACTGGGTCACGAAAATCAAATGGGGTGTCGGTGACCCATGGCAACTTACCAGTTGGAATACCGTGTTTGTTTAACGCGGCGTACTCGTCTGCATTGATTTTAAGAACATGGTGGTCAATGAGGCGTTCCGCATCCCCACTTAGATTGAAGTGGGGATGGTTGCTGGGGTTGAATAAGGTTGTTTTATCACTTTTACCAGTGTAGCTAATAGTAAATTTACCGTCGTTATCTAATACGAAATTAGCCGTGATCGTCATTGTCCCGGGATAGCCGTTCTCACCGTCCAAGGTAATATATTGCATGACGAGTCCAACTTGATCACTAGTGTGCAGTTTACGTTCTAAAAACCATGGTTCAAATGAAATTTGAGGCATATTACCACCGTTTAGATGATTTTCGCCCGCATTTTGAGTTAAGTCATACTGCCGCCACCGGGCATTTTTGATGATCCCCGCAACCCGAGCGATGGTTGCACCGAAAAAAGATTGATAGGTGATGTAGTCGGCGCCGTCGTCAAATCCCAAGACAATATTTACAAAATTACCATCTTTATCATGGGTTTTGATCGCGGTGACTGTGGCACCCCAGTCCATAATAGTGACGCTCATATGATGATTGTTCACTAATGTATAATAATTAATCCCGTTCCCCTGATGCTCGATTATTTTCATAATGCCCTCACTCCCATAGCTGCCTGACATGTTACCGCCTACTTTTAGTATATTTCATTCTTAAAGGGAATGCGAATAATAACCCAGCAAGTGTCAATGCGAGAATGGTAGGTTTAGTTGGTAGTGAGGTCGATTTAAATAACCGGTGTAAATAATTATAATTGATTGTTGATAATAATTAAAATTATCTAGGTTGAGAAGTTTATTTTAAATCTTGGTAATTGTGAATGGTACCAATCTATTAAATAAGGTGAATTAATTAACTTTGTGCAAGTAAAGACGGCAATTTAGTGGCGAACATGGCTGGCTGAGGGTGTTAGAAAAAGATTAATGAGTAAATAGAAATAATTTATCTATTTATTTTGGCTAACTGTTGACAACGCTTACAATATCGCTTATTCTTAGTTTGTAAGGTATTTAATTACCTTCTAATCAATTCTCTTTCTCTCTTATGCCGACCACTATCTGCTTGGATAGTGGTTTTTTGAGTGAAATTAGCGAATTTATGGCGGACTAGATGAAGATAAGGCTCTCTTGTAATTTTTGAAGATTGATGTTTACTCAGAAAAAGGAGTGCTCGGCTGATGGTAGCATTTTGGGGCTGACTGAGTTAGTTTAGTGTTCATCAAGTACAGGTGATTAGGCATACCAAGCCTGATCACCTGGCAATTACTGGTCAGTTTTGACACGACTGCCAACCCCGCTTATACTAAAATGTGAAGTGAGGGATTGCAGTTGAAAAACCATGAAGTATTAGACTTAATTCAAGAAATAACACGTAATGATGGGACCTCATACATGGAGATCGGAAACATGTTGATGAATGGCCGCGCTGAGTTAGCAGCTGAACGTGGTTTTATTAAGCAAGTGCGGATATTACAACTAAACATTCCGCATTCCACGCATGTTGCCAAGTATGAGCAATATATTAATGAAACATTTACGATTCCCGATGAAACGATGGATCATTGGGAAGAATGGACAAAAACACCTGACATGCAAGCTGAGGTCGATCTGATTTTGAAAGAAAATCATATTGGCTAAAAGCTGTTAGCCAAAGTCTAGCGCAGGAGTGTGAGTTTATCAAACGGCGGTTGTTTTTTAGTAGGCGTTGGCTCAAAAGTTGAACTTTCAGAATGTCAATTCTCTAAGCTCAGCTTTTTTGTTTGGATCATGTAATTGACTGATTGTGGTGATTTAATTGCGGGTGCGTGGTGGGGGAAAATAACTTACAAACGCTAGTATCAGTGTTATTATCAATAAGCATGTTTAAGGAGGCTCGTTATTAAATGAAGAATGGGGCATTGCTACAATTTATTCAAAGTCATTTCCAGACCCGTTTTCGTTTTCGTAACGCGTTTGAGACCCAATTGACTGTTCAGATTTTAAGTCGATTAATTGGCGAACATCCGGAAAGTTTGTTATTGACTCGGCGAGATGTTGAAGCGTTGGCAGGCTGCTCATTGGACGCGCCGGCACTACAGCGAGAATATTTTCCGCAGCGTGCGATGACACTGTTAGAAACGGCGTTAGATGAGCTGGTTACGTTAAGTGTTATCATACACCAGGATCAGGGCAGGACCCGTTATCCCTTATTTCGGAGCGTACAGCTTGATCAAGTGTGTCAACGAATTGTGTTTAACTTGAACCTGGACGTGTTGCCACAATTAACGGACTGGTCACGGGAATTACAACAAGAACAGGAGCGATTTTAAGTGACAAAGAGTGTGATTGAAACCTTACAGGACCATCGAACGCGGCGACAATTTACCACTGAACCAATTAGTGATGCGCAATTCGCGCAAATCATCACAACGGCACAACAAATGCCGACTAGCCAATATTTACAGGCATACAGTTTGATTGAGATCACTCAGCCTGCACTACGGCAACAATTGGCCACGATTACGACGATGCCAACGGTTGGTGAAAACGGCCGTTTATTAGTTGTGGTTGCGGACCAACATCGCAACGTCAAGCTAGCACCGGGTGCAACGACGCGCCGGGCACTGAGTGAATTTGACCGCTTTGCTGGTAGTATTGAAGATGCCACGCTGATTACAGCGGCGATGGTGATGGTCGCTGAAAGCATGGGTCTTGGTAGCGTTGTACTTGGATCAATTAACAACGACACGCAGGCGGTGATTGACGCACTGCACTTGCCGGACTTGACGTTACCCGTCTTTGGGTTGCAGTTAGGGCACCCAGCGGATGTTCCTGAAAAGAAACCTCGATTAGGGTTGCCCGCTGTGTTGTTTCAAGATACCTATGCTGAGCCTGCGAGTTATCAGGCGGAGTTAGACCGGTTTGATGGCGTTTTGAATCAGTATTATCAACATCGGAGTAGTCACGCCCGTACGGAACACTTAGCGCACATGACGCAGGAAGCGACCCACTCAGCGGCCAAACGGCGAGAGTTTTTGACAATCGCTAGGCAGCAGGGCTTTTTGCCGGAATTAGACCAATAATCGTTACCATAACACTAATAATTAGAATGGCTGAACGAAAAATAACCGTTAATGTAACGCTCCCATGTCGCTATTAGCTGACAGGGGAGATTTTTTGGTACCTGGGAGGACGAATCTTAACATTAAAATAAGATTAAATATTGTTATTTTTACTAATTATAATATAATTAATTCTGAGACGATGTTTACTAAGCAGGCCCGGGCTGCGTTGCAGATTCGAGTGAAAGCTGAGTCGATCCTTATTCTGATGTGTGATAGTAACATTGTTGCAAGGCTTGAAAGGGGCGGATAATGTGATCAATGCCAACTTCAGAAAACTTGTCTTAGGGCGAGCAGTGGGTAACGCTGGTGACAGCATCTACATGATTGCCATGAACTGGTTCATTCTCCAATTGACCAACAGTGCGTTGTGGATCGGCATCATGAATGTGGCTATTGTTTTACCGGGCGTGTTGTTGTTTCTGTTTGGTGACAGTATCGACCGACATTCTAAACGCCGATTATTAGTCGCGGTTGAATTTTCACAGTTAGTGATCGTGGTCATGCTAATTGGATTAGTTGCGTTACATATTAAGTTGCCAGGTATCTATGTCGGGCTGGTATTCGTCGCGGCCCTTTTTGGATCACTAGCTTATCCGATTCAAGATACATTAGTACCGCTGCTCGTTGAGCCAGACCAGCTAGTTCAAGCACAAGCGGACATGTCAATTGCCTACAAGGGAACGGATTACGTGTTCAACGCGCTGTCTGGATTTTTGATCAGCCTCTGCTCAGTGCTCGGTGTTTTAATCATGGATGCAGCCACGTTTGTCGTTACCGTTGCCACTTTTAGGCGGATCAAACTCGCTGAACCCCGTCAGCAACACACGCGGGAAAAGTCCTTGTATCTCAACCAGATTTTGGTTGGTTTCAAAATTATCAGCACTGATCCGCTGCTGCGTTTATTGACGTTTGCGAGCGTCGTCATGAATTTCTTCTTTGGCGGTTTGAATACGTACGTCGTTTTATTTGGGCGGCATTTCGGTGGCTCGATCTACTACGGTATTTTGGAGTCGATGTCAGCCGTTGGAATATTATTAGGGATGACGGTAGTCTACCGACAGTTAAAAAAGTTGACCGTTCGGCAGTCTTACCTCATCGGCAACTTTGGGCGCGCGTTATTCATGATCTTGACAGTAGTGTCGTACAACCAGTTCTGGCTGTTTGCCATCATTTACTTACTGAGCTTTGTCTTTCAAGGACTGACGCAAGTATTTGAGACACCGATGATTCAAGCGACGGTCGGTTCAGACCAACTCGGGAAGGTAATGACCTGCTTTTATACGCTGGTTTCCGTGACCTTACCGCTGGGTTCGCTAGCGTTTTCTTTCCTAGCTGACCGCTTTGATTTACGGCTATTTTTATTACTATTTGCCCTCTTTTATGCCGGCATATTCCTGCTATTTCTAGCCAGTCACGCCTTCAAAAAAGTAGACGAACTACAATTATCATAAACCCCACGCGATATTCATTAATCTGTCATCAATCATGATTAAAACGTGCCGATTAGGTGGATTTCTGTTCGTCAGCAATGATCGTCCTATTCCGACCTCCGGGGCTGGGTGACAATTGCTGGAACGTAAGCCGACATCGATTTGAGCTAACGCCCAACCCGCGTCATCTCAAATACGAATCTTATTCTAAGCCGGAAGGAAATCACTTCCGACTAAGAATAATTTGGCTACTGAGCATTGTCACCCAGCCCCTCCAGTCTCAAGAGTGTGCGGGGCCACGAGTTGAAGCCGAGCATTGCCTAGCCAACGGATTAATGCGGTTTTGGCATTAGTCCGTTGGCGTGGCAAGCACAGGCTTTAGTGGCACCGAACACGTTTCGGGAAGCCGCTCGAATGGCAGTGATGGATTCAAGGAAAATAGTGCTGAACTAAAAACGTCGTGACTGACTTCAGTCGCGGCGTTTTTGACTAGAAATTTAGTTTAGTTGGTACTTGATTGGGCGTCGATTGGGGTGTGCTTGAATAGTTGGGCTGCTTTGACGGCGGCTTGCCAGCCTTGGTAAAGGTTCGCACGTTGGGGCGCGGCCATTCGGGGTTGGAAGACATTGCCGGTTTGGTGGATTGATTTGAGTTCGTCCAAATCTTGCCAGTATCCCACGGCTAGGCCGGCTAAGAATGCAGCACCGAGTGCGGTCGTTTCGAGGTCAGCGGCCCGGATGATCTTGACATTTGAGATGTCGGCTTGAAATTGCATCAGCCAGTTGTTGCGGGCTGCCCCGCCGTCGACCATGAGTGTGGGCATGGTGATGTTGGCATCGTTTTTCATCGTATCAATGACGTCGCGGGACTGGTAGGCCAGTGACTGTAGCGTGGCTTTAACAAAATCAGCCCGGGTGGTCCCGCGGGTTAAGCCAAAGACGGCTCCACGGGTCTCGGAATCCCAGTAAGGTGCGCCCAATCCGGTGAAGGCGGGAACTACGTAAACTTCGTTGTGATTATGGGACTGTTGGGCAAGACTTTCGGATTCTGGTGCTGATTCGATCAGTTGCATGCCATCGCGTAACCATTGCAGGGCCGAACCCGCTACGAAGATGGAGCCTTCAAGCGCGTAATTGATGTTGCCATCAAGCCCGTAAGCGATGGTCGTTAAAAGGTTGTGGTCGGATAATTGCGGTTGCTCGCCCAGATTCATGACGGTAAAGGCACCGGTTCCATAAGTATTTTTGACCATGCCAGGTTCAAAGGCCATCTGACCAAATAGTGCGGCTTGTTGGTCGCCGGCCATCCCGCTGATTGGAATTTGGCTACCATAAAGCAAGTAGTCCTTAGTCGTGCCATAGATCTCAGAGTTGGACCGTACTTCTGGGAGCATCGCAGCAGGAATGTTCAGTAGGTTCAGAATCGTTTGGTCCCATTGTAAGTCGTGAATGTTGAATAACATGGTGCGACTGGCGTTGGTGTAGTCGGTGACGTGGGTCTCGCCACCAGTCAATTTCCAGACGAGCCAAGTATCAATAGTCCCGAAAAGAAGTTCGCCGCGTTCCGCGCGCTTTTGGGCACCATCAACGTGGTCTAAGATCCAGCGAATTTTCGTTGCTGAGAAGTAGGCGTCGGTCACTAGGCCGGTGTGCCGGTGAATCAGATCGCCCATACCATCAGCGATGAGTTGCTCAGCTAACGGTGCAGTTTGCCGGGACTGCCAAACAATGGCGTTATAAATGGGTAGACCGGTTTGCTTGTCCCAGACAACGGTAGTCTCACGTTGATTGGTGATCCCGATGGCTTCGATTTGATTAGGTTTAATATTAGCGTCAATTAAGACGTTAGCGATCGTTGAGGAAACCGCGTTCCAGATTTCAGTAGCGTCGTGTTCGACCCACCCCGGTTGCGGAAAGTATTGTGGAAACTCCTTTTGGGCGTCGGCAACTTTTTGACCGGCGTGATTAAAAATAATGGTGCGGGTACTCGTGGTCCCCTCGTCAATGGCCATGATATATTTGGCTGACATAACTTGTTCCTCCGAAGATTGTAATCAATAACATCATCTTTGATGCTAGCATGGATGAGTGGATTTGTGAATAAATATCAAAAACTTAATATATAAACTGGCGTCCCACGAAGTATCTAGAATTAATCATCACACCCATACCAATCCGCTGGAATGAAGAAAGGGTTACCATGCTTGTTTTGATAATATTACTTTTGTACAACGGTTAGTAACGGTGTTGAACTAAGATTAATGAATATTTGAAATGTAGACCAATCGGCATATAATGGGGACTCAAATCGGTGTGAAATGGAGGATTCCTAGTATGCAAAAACGACGCTTTTTTCTTAAAGGCTCTGCTGCCGAGGTTGCTTGGCTCAATCGGCAGGCGGCGCGGGGCTATCAATTGACGGCGATTCACGGTCTGAGTTATCAGTTTAAAGAAGTCTCACAAGCACGTCAGTTGATTGCCGAATACATGCCACAGACGACGTTACAAGCTATGACGACGGTCTTCCAACCACTTACTAGTTATACGTTTCATGATGATATGACGGTGGTTTATTCAACTGTGGCCCCTAAACAACGAGTGGTCAACAATGATCAACAATACCGCTTAGCAGTGTATCGACATGCTCGCGATGTCGCCTTGAACTGGCTCAATGGCTGGGTGTTGGTAGTCTGGCTCATGATGAGTGCGACGATTGTGATTAGCTCGCAATTGCAAGCAACGCCACTATTAACCCGGTTGTTATTACTTGGGTTGGCACTTGGTGCTGGGGTGATGGTGGCAGGTATTATCGTTGGTGTTCGGACAGCGATTCGTTGTCACCGGGAAGTGTGTCGCTTGATCCGTATCACAGGAGACGATCACGAGACGTGGAAGCCGACTTTTCACGTGTTGTTTAAGCATCAACAGGCCGCTCCCGATACGACTTGCTGGGATGATTTAGGCAACTGGCAACTGGCACTGCATAATCAGCGTGGGGATTACTACTATGAGTTAAAAACAACATTGAGTGAATTAGAAATCACTAATACACTGGCACAACGCTTTTCAAAACAGGACTTTTCCGTGGTATCGTGGTTAGGTTTGTACGTTGTTTGAGGCGGATATCATATTAATTATGTGAATTTAGTGTGACTTTTTTTAAAAAGGACTTGTTTTTTATCATAAAAGCGTGTATAAATACAGACATAATCATTGCCCGGTAGTTCAGCGGTAGAATAATTGACTGTTAATCAAGAGGTCGCTGGTTCGATCCCAGCCCGGGCAGTTGGTCATGTTTAGTTAAGTAGCGGTATCTCGTGAGGTACCGCTTTTGTCGGCACAAGTACAGAATAGCGCTGGCATTTGATGGGTAATTGGCTGGCAGAACTTTAGAAATAATTAACTAAAAAAGTTCTGACAAACCTTGACTATTCTTGACTAAAACCGTATACTTACTATATTAAAGTAAGTGGTGTAAAGTCACTTGCTGAAACTTAGGAGGAATTCATCGTGACAGTAAACTTATATTATTCAACGTCCAGCAAGTCTAGTCGTAGTGCACGAGCATGGTTAGTTGAGAATAACATTCCATTTAATGAACGCGACATTATTGCTAATCCTCTGGATCGCGATGAATTGAAACAAATCCTCCGGCTCACTGAAAATGGCTTCGAGGACATCGTTTCAACGCGTTCTAAGGCTTTCAAAGCATTACACATTGATTTGTCGGACTTAGGCTTCAATCAGTTATTGGACCTATTAGTTGAAAAACCACAATTACTCAAGCGGCCAATCATTTATGATGGTCGGCGGTTACAAATCGGTTATAACGAAGAGGACATTCGGGCATTTTTGCCACGTTCGGTACGTAAGTCTGAATTACGTGAAATTCAACAAAAACTTTATGACGATGATCAACAAGCAGTTGGTTAATCGGATTTAGCGTTTGAGACGAAAGCGGCCCATCAAGAATTGTGTTGATATTCTTGATGGGGCGTTTTTTTGTCGAAAGAACAATATCAGCCAGCCACCAGGGCGCGTTAGGTTGCGTGTCTTCTTAACAGCGTATCGCGTTGTAGGGCGTTATTTTACTTGCCGATTACCGCCCGTTACCTTTGCTGAGTAAGCAGATTCCTTGGTATAATCAGTTGGTTTGTGTACAATGTAAAAAGGCTTAAAGGAAACGGAGATTTTAACATAATGAGTGAACAAGACCAGGCTGCCTGGGCGATCCAGGCACTCGCCGCTTTGAAGACGGCTGATAATCAAGTTGTTGTGGAGAGTATCATTAAGGTCATCGATGACCAACAGGCTGAGATTGAGAGTCTACGGGGTTCAATGGAAGGCCAATTATGGAGTCCAACTAGCTGGCATCAAGATCAGCAAGCGCAACGTGCCGCGCATGAGGACAAGTCCACAACTAACCATTAAAATTGAGAAGACGCCACAAAAGACGGTTGTTAGACTATTATTGGTCTAACAACCGTCTTTTTGTCACTGCGTTTGTGAATTTAAGTTGAGCGCCATGCCGTGATTTACGGCGCAGTCGAGCATTAAGCAGCCAGCAAGGGGGTGCAAGCTTCAGGATACAGTTGTGATCAGTAATCCGTGACGCTTGTCTTGCGGTGCTGGGCCACAAATTGGAAGGTAGCTGCCACGAGTCCGCCAATCAGGATACCCGTTGCGTTGGCAATGACGTCGTTGATATCGCTACTGCGATTGATCAGCCAATGTTGTGACATGAAATATTGCAGACTTTCAATGCTGGCACCCACTAACAAGCCCGTTAATCCGAGGCCCAATAGTGGGTAGTGATGAAAGTGGCGTTTAATTCCCCAGCCTAAGGGAATCGTCAGAATGATATTTTCGATAAAGCCCAGCCCGTGAAGATACAACCGTGATAGGTTCACTTGGCCGACACCAGCTGGCATCACGTAGATGGCAGTTCCGTCGAATGACAGCGGGGTAAACAAAATCACACTAAGGCCAAATAAGTAACCTAAGCCGAGTAGCTGCCGCGTCCGGGCTTGTGGCTGGCGAACGTGGACAAGAATCACCAAACAACTTAGTGTTGCAACTATTAAAATAATTCTGAACGGTTCCCAACGCATGCACACCACTCCTCGGTTTGGATTAACTGTATCTTACCGTAAACTCAGTGGTCAGAAGTAAAGAAGACGTGAAGCTTAATGAAGCCTTTAACGGCTTAACCAAATCCCAAGTAAATCAGTGGTTAGATGACCGTGATTGATGTTGGTCGTCAGCCATATTCGCAATTGGTTTCGTAGTCAGCGCTAAAGCAGCTACAATCATAATGATAATTAGACTGAACCAGAGTGCGATCTGGGTGCCGAGGGTGGTTTGCATCGTACTCGAAGCACTCGGTGCCATGCGGGTGCCCAATGTAATCAAGACGGCCATAATGGCGGTACCGAGCGAACCAGAATACTGTTGTAGGGTGTTGAAAAGCGCGTTGCCATCGTCCATTAGTTGGGGCGGCAATTGTTGTAAACCATACGTCAGGGCATTGTTAAATAAGCAACTGAACCCAATTTGAAAGCCAACAAATAAGCCAATGATCAAGCCGACCGAGAGATGCTGGGCTAACCCTGCGAGACTTAGTGTTGCCAACAGTAAAAAGCCACTACCAATTTGGAATGGTCGCCGAATGCCGCGACGGTCCATCAATTTACCAGCCAAAGGTGATAGTATTGCTGAACATAAGCTTCCTGCTAATAGCATTAAGCCCGACACTAACGCATTTTTACCCAAAGCGAGTTGTGCAAAATTAGGGAGCAGAAAGGTCAGTCCAATCTGAATGAATTGAATGAAGAAGTAAATGAGAAGCGCCCGGGTAAAGTTACCCTGTTGGAAGACGGCCAGGTTGATTAGTGGGTGCGTGGTTCGGGTTGCCGAACGGGTAAAAGTCAGTACGGCGAGTACCGCTAATAACAGTGGTAACCAGACGAATACTAAGCTTAAGCCATGTGTACTAAGGTTATTGACGCTAAAAATCAGCAGGATGAGTGCCGTGACGACTAGCCCGAATTGGCATAAGGGGAACGGACGTGACCGTGGTGCCTGCGTTTGGCGAATAGTTTTGGCCGTTATCAGCCAAGCAATCAGACCAAACGGTAGGGTAATGCCGAAAATTAAGCGCCAGGATAATAGTTGTGTCACTAAGCCGCCATATGTTGGTCCGAGTGAAGGGGCCAATGCGATCAACATTCCAGCGGTCCCCGTAAAACGACCCTGAGCAGTGAAAGGGACCTGGGTCATGATTTGCGCAAATACTAATGGTAATGCCAATCCAGTTCCGATGGCTTGAATGATTCGACCGAATAGTAGTAACCAGAGCTGTGGCGCGACTGTACATAATAAACCGCCAAGAACGAAACCAGCCCCGCCAACGTTAATAATTGTCCGCCAACGGAAGCGTTGTTGAATAAACGCCGTAATAACCATGGTAGCGGCTACGGCGAGTAAATAGGCAGTGGTGACCCATTGAACCGTTGCTAGAGTGGTGTGGAATTGGTGCATCAAGGTCGGAAAGGTAACGTTCATTGATGTTTCAACTAAAATACCGCAAAAAGCCAGACTGGCGGTGCCAAAAATTGCAACCTTCGTTTGGGTTGGGATGACAGGTGTTGTTGTAGACAAAATAAAACCTCCATTGATCAAGGCCAGCTCGTTTCGTATGTGAAACGACGCTTTTCTTGACCAACGGAGATTCCGTTGTAAAGATATACAAGCATCAAAGACGACCTTGATGAATTTATTAATGATTTAATCCTAGCATACTACTGATAAAAATGTCAGTCCGATTTTTTTATTCGCTGACTTTAGCGCTTTGTTCAGCTAAAGCAGTCAGGTGCTCGAATAGGATGCCTTCACGCAGTCCATTTTGAGAGAAAATCATCCGGTCAGAATCTAAAAAGCGCATCAGACTAATGGCAGGAATCATCCCACCAACAATAATATCAGCCCGGTCCTTTGCTAATCCAGGAATAGCCGCGCGACCAGCTGCATCCTGGCTAATGACAGTATTGAATGTGTCATAGATGGCGTTGTCACGTAGCCGATAACCGTGAATATCTTCAAAGTTGAGGATATTGCATTTGCGCCGGTTAATTTTGGCTAACGTTCGGTTGCTACCACCCAAACAGACGAGTGGTAAGTTGAGACCGTTTCGCAACCACCAGACGCTATTAAAAATTTTATCAACGAAAGTCATCGTTTTAAATAATTGACTAGCGGTAACTTGGTCGTTGAGGCCGAACTTTTCGGATAAACTGACCGCGCCGATTGGCAGACTGATTAGGTCCTTGGCCTGGCCGTTTACGATAAGGACGAGTTCGCAGCTACCGCCACCAGTATCGACCATGACGCAGTTAGTCGTTGGAAGCGTATTGACTACCCCTAAGTAATCGTAATAGGCCTCGGTTGTTCCAGGAATCACTTCGATATCTAGGCCAACATCATTTTTAACGCGTTTGAGAAATTTCTTTTGGTTGCTGGCCTTTCGCGTTGCGGCGGTCGCCACGGCCTTGATAGTTAAGTTAGGTAAGTCTTTGTAGACGGCAGCAAACGACTTTAGCGCTGCAATCGTGCGGTCAATGGCCTCGGCTTGAAGGGTCGGCGTATCCGTGGCGTTTTCATTCTCGGATAAACGCACCATTTCCTTGAGTCGGTGAGTGACCGCATAACTACCGTCTTCTTGAATCTGTGTAATTGTCATTCGACATGAATTGGAACCTAAGTCAATGACCGCAAAGTTTTCCATCGCTAATCATCCTCTCTATCAAGATCTGAAGCATCCGGCTCATTCTTGGGACTCATCATCGGAATGAACTGGTGCGCGTTGCTAGTGGGCGTAGTATCGCCGTGATCAGCCTTGACTGCTTGCTCGGCTTCGCGAATGAATTCGGCCTGGGAGTCCAAAACCTCTAAGCCGCGCCCATCCACACGGGCGTACGTATTATCTGGTTGCAAAATGCGCGTTTTGACCGTGTCAGCCCACATCGTTTCAAAAATTGTCATCGCACGGTGACTGATTTCAGGTTGGAGCAGTGGGAACAATAATTCGACCCGGCGATTTAGGTTACGGGTCATCATATCCGCACTGGATAAGTAAATTTGTGGTTCACCGTCGTTGCTAAAGTAGTATATACGACTGTGCTCCAGAAGGCGACCAATGATCGAGTGGACCTCGATGTTATCCGAGATGCCCTTGATGCCTGTTCGTAAACAACAAATTCCCCGAATGATCAGTTGGATCTTAACACCGGCGTGAGAAGCTTCGTAGAGTTTGCTAATAATCTGCGGATCGGATAACGAGTTCATCTTCATTTTGACAACTGCGGGCTGACCAGCTTTGGCAATGGCAATCTCATCGTCTAGCTTTTCGTTGATAAAGTCGCGGATGCCATCTGGTGAGATGTGCAATTTGTGGAAATACGGTGGTTCAGAATAGCCAGATAACATGTTAAAGATGTTGGAAGCATCGATTCCCATGTCTGTATCAGCGGTGAAGAGCCCCATGTCCGTGTAGAAATGGGCGGTGACATCGTTATAATTCCCAGTTCCCATGTGCATGTAGCGCTTGATACCTTCGTTTTCTCGCCGAACAACGAGGGCAAGCTTACAGTGTGTCTTAAGCCCGATCAGACCGTAGATCACGTGACAACCCATTTCTTCAAGCTTTTTCGCCCAGTGAACGTTATTTTCTTCATCAAAACGGGCCTTAACTTCAACGAGAACGGTTACTTGTTTGCCGTTTTGGGCAGCCTGCCCGAGATACTTGATAATCGGTGAATCAGCTGATACGCGATACAGCGTCATCTTAATGGCTAACACGTCCTCATCTTCTGCAGCTTCATGGATAAAGTCCACAACGGGTTTGAAATCATCGTACGGATATTGCATTAAAATGTCGTGATCCTTGATAAGATCAAAGATGGATCGTTCGCGGTACTTCGCGGGATAGTAGGCGTGGTATTTTGGATAATTCAAGTCTTCGTGGCCCTGCACAGCTTTCACCAGCTTGGATAAGAAGGTCAAGTTGAGGGGACCGTTGATGACGTATAACGCACTTTCGTTAATCCCAAGGGCTTTAGCGAGTCGCGTGCGTTGATGCTTGCTCATACTCTTTTCGACTTCTAAGCGCATGACCTTACCGCGTTCACGCATCTTTAATTGTTTTTGAACTTCCTTTAATAAGTCCGAGGTATCCTCTTCGGCGACATCTAAGTCCAAATCCCGCATGACGCGGTAACAGCTCGTTTCCTTGACCGTGTAGTTGATAAATAGTGAGCCGACAAAGGCTTTGATAATTTCCTCAATCAGAATAAACTGGTTCGGTGCGCCTGGCAAAACGACCACGCGAGGAAAGACGTCCGGCACTTGAACGGTGGCAAACTTGCGGTCCTTCTTATCCCCATTTTTATAAATCCGTAAGGCGATGTTGAGTGTATTATTCCCAATGAACGGGAATGGGCGTGAAGAGTCGTCTGCCATCGGTGTTAAAGCCGGGTACAGCTCATCATCAAAGTAGTTCTTAACAAAGGCGTGTTGTTCCTCGTTTAGATCAGCCATCGACAAGAGATGAATCGCGTGCTGTTCCAGCAATGGCAAAAGCGAGCGGTTTAATGTATTGTATTGACGCTTGACCATCTCGTGGGCTTTATCACTGATTGCACTGACTTGATCAGCAGCGGTCAGTCCCGCGGGATCCGGTTTAGTGTAATTGACTGACATCAATTTACGTAATGATGCGACCCGGACCGTGAAGAATTCGTCAAGATTACTCTGTGTGATCCCGAGAAAACGGACACGTTCTAGCAAGGGGTTATCCTTATCACGTGCTTCATCAAGGACACGATAGTTAAAATCAAGCCAGCTGAGTTCACGGTTTGTATAATAACTTTCTTTATAATAATTCATTTAACGTACCCCCCGTAGTTTAATCACTGGTGTTAAACCAAAGACTTCTTTAAAGAATTCCGCTTTTTGTGCGAATACCCAATTTTCTAAGAAGAGGTCATCATGAGCAAAGCAAGTAATGATGACCCGTGGATTGCGAATTGAAACGGAAATTTTATCAATTTTTTGTTTGCGACCGTCATCCAAAGCGTCCGCAATTCTCAAGATGGCGGATAGTTTGGAGACTAATAAGCGTTGTTCGACTTGTAAGTGTCCAAAATGGCGAATGTCTTTTGATGGTGTTTGCGCGCTATGGTAGCGTGAAATCAGGGCGACCATTCGTTTTTCGGTATCGGCTAATCCCATGAGTTCAGTGGCCTGCAAGATATAGTCCGAATGTAAGTAATGTTGGTGCGGGTCAATGTAGCTCCCAACGTCGTGCACGATGGCGGCGACTTGTAAGAGTAAGCGCTCGCGTTTGCCTAAGTGGTGTAGCGGTTTAAGCTGGTCGAATAGGTGCAGTGAGAATTTGGTGACCAAGTCGCGATGCTTAGGTTCAACGTTGTACCTGTCCGCAATGTTCTTAGCTGCTGTTACGATTTGATCATTAAAGTTATATTTCTTATAGCCCAACTTAATGGCTTCTTGAATAATTAACCCATCCAGCACGGTCACGTTGCCAAGCCAGATTTTCTCAGCATTAGTGAGTTGTAGTAACTCGTTAATAAGTAGTAATTCGGGCACGATTAGGCGCACGTCTTCTTCATCAACTTCGTATTTATCCATTAAATACTGGTCAGAAGCGTTCAACACGTCCTCATATAAAGCTTGAAAATCTGCTTTGCTGAGTTCCTCCACGCCAGCTTTTGATTGTTGTTGGCGAAAGAGGGTGGCAAACGGCGCGACGCCGAGCATGACGACGTTACTAGGCTGATCTCTTCGCCCAGGCAAGAAGCGACCAAAGTCAACGATTTGACTCGAAATATAATCATCCAAAACTTCGACATAGTTAGGCACGCTCGATTGCAAATCTTCAAGAACTTCCGCGATTCGAACTGGTCCTAAACGGAGGCTACGGGAGAAGACAAAGTTACTCTGATCGTAGTGCGAAATACCGACACTACCAGAGTTGATTCCTAATAAGTAGGTCGGCTTCGTGATCATTTGCTTGAATCGTGGAAAGTGTACCGCAACTGCGACTGAACGCAGGTAGGTTTCCTGACTACTAGATAACCAGTCGATCTTGAGCCCAGTCCGGACAAGTAATTGGTCTTGAATATAGTCGGCATTGTTAGCGGATGACAAGGACCACGACCCCCATAAATGGTAGTCCTTAACGCCGTAATCATTCATAATCTGAACAAAACCACTCAGTGCCTGCGCGGCTTGTTCCACTGAATCATAATCGATCGTATGCTGATCATAAATATCCTCACCAAGTGAAACGTCGGAACGAACTCGTTCTACTTGGCGTAATGTGCGTAAATTGACAATCGACAATTCAATACTCTGAACGTTAATCATCATAATTCCAAATAATTTTGCTGCCATGGCGATCCCCCATTTTTATGATTTCCTGACCCCCAATAAGGTTAAAGTCATGTATTTAATTTAAGTTTAACACAGGTTGGGGTTAGTTAAATTAGTATTTTAGTAGTGAAACAGTTAGCGATTACTTTTAGTTTTTATACGAAAGTTAAGCGTAATTAAGGCCATCATTAACTTTGTATGAATCTTACTAGTTAGGTGGTTGATGTGGTGATTACCCCGGTTTCAGCGGTAGCGAACGCTAACCTAACTTGGCACGTTTGATCCAAGATACCAAAAAGGCGTGGTTCAGCCGTAACGAGTATGCCTGAACCACGCTAGTTGATATTATAAGATTTCGTGATTATCGATAATTAGTTTGTTCAGATGTTTTTCAACTCGTTTATCAGCTGGTGGCAGCTGCATGTAATCACCATACATCCGGGTCAAAATGGTGTCATACGCACTGGGAATCTTCACTTGGATATCTTCGAATGGAACGGTCGTTAGCTCGGTCAATTCCTGATAGGTCATAATTTCCTTTTCGTAATCGTATTGAGACGCCAGATTTTTGTAAGTTCGGGAGTCTGACTGCTCGTACAGGCGCATGTATTCCTCACGTTCCAGCTTATAGCGATTGACTTCAGCTAATTGCTGAGGTGTGTGTTTCGTAATCAAGTTGCGCAGTGGTGTTTTGACAAAGCGGTAATTCAATTTGAGCAGGATCGCAGCGTCTGCTAATTTGTAATGTAACATCTGTGAACGACGTAGGGCTTCGTCATCTGGAATCTTATCAAACGGAAAGATGTCAACGAACACGCCTTTAAACGCATTATTGACGTTGTTGCGTTCTTCAATGTAAGTATTTACGTCTAATAGCTTCATATAACTGAGTGCATAGTCCGGATCTGAGGCACCGGTTTGTAGGAAAAACTTGTTTGGATCAAGATGGTGGTTGGCGACGGCGATAAAGCGCTGGTAGTCATGACGGCGCATTCCAATGTCGATGTCATCGTCCCACGGAATAAATCCGTGATGACGAATAGCACCGAGTAAAGAACCACCGATCAAAAAGTAATCGATATTTTCAGCCTCACAGATTGCGATGACGGTACGCATCAAGCGCAATTCAACTTGGTGTAAGGGTGTCAGGGGCATGGTCTCGTCTCCTTTTTACGTAAGCGTTTCAACTACTTTCATCATACACTTTGTTGCACAAAATTGTTAGGGAGGATGCTTAACGTTGGAATTTACGGGTAATTTCATGCAAAACAGTTAAAGGCGTGTTATATTTGGCCAAAAGTTAATGAAGTGATGGTGATCGCGATGAACAGTGACGAATTAAGCAAACTTCTCAATGATTATTTTGAAGCATATCAAAATACAACCAAAATTATGATGGACTTAGTGGCTTGGCCTTTAAGTCAAAATAAACTGTCATTTGAACAATTTTTAATATTGCGGCGCATTGCCACGACTGATGAAGTGACACTCAATGATATTGCAATTCAGCGACAAGTAACGCGAAGCGCGATTTCACGGCAAGTCAAATCATTGTTAATGCAACACTATGTTTTTCAGGTGCCAGATCCGCGTGATCGGCGGCGGCTCTACTTACATTTAACAGAACGGGGACAACAAGTCGAACGGATTGTCGACCAAGCCATTACCCAGCACTTTGATCACTGGGTCAACCAGTTGGGCGCACCACAGATTGATCAAGTGCTCAAGATGATGGGGACCTTTAGCCAGCAGGTCACGGACCTCGGTGAGCCACAGTCACACCCCGTTCTACACTAGGATGTACATGGGACTAACCACTAAATTAGTATTGATGAGCAACTATTTTGGTCGCTAGTCAAAAACAGACTTCTTAGGAATTGTCACAATTCTTAAGAAGTCTGTTTTGTTACGAATACCCATTGAATAAAAACACTTGTACTAAAGTAGGGTCGTTTCATAGAAAGTAAGCACTCAAATGGGCGTACTTGCTTCACTGTGATACGTGTAGCGCTCAATGCTTGAAAAAGTTATGGTAAACCCCTTCGCAAGCTTCAAGAAACATCCCAATAGCCATTAAGTACATGGCTAACATGTTCTGCATTGTGAAGACCAAGTAGAGTAGGACAGCGTAGAGGATTAAAAAGAAGATTGCCGTAATTTTGGAACCAGCCATTTAAATCACACCTTTGTATGGAGAATCGTGACGCGTTGTTTGCCTGAGGGTCGTGAGGACCAAGAGCGGTTTTAAGGCAATGAACACGCTTTATCAATTTCATTCTACCGCAGGCTCATTAAAATTGAAAATCGCAATTAAACAGATTCAAAATTATTTAGCGTTCGGTTATTGCTTTTAAATAAACAAAATGATACGATTAAATACGTTAAAAGAACGCTAAAACACGAACGTTTACAATTGTGCAATTATAATTTAGACGAATATTTGGAGGGAATCATGAATAAAATTGCGGCATATTTTAATTTTTCAGAATTGAAAACGTCAATGCGAACCGAAGTGCTGGCTGGCTTGACCACGTTTGTTTCGATGGCATACATCCTATTTGTTAATCCGAGCGTCCTCGGGGCTTCGGGGATGGATAAGGGCGCCGTCTTCACCGCGACGGCCTTAGCGTCAGCGTTAGGCTGTTTATTGATGGGGTTAGTTGCTAAGTACCCGATAGCAATTGCACCAGGATTAGGCGTTAACGCGTTCTTTACTTATTCCGTAGTTATCGGAATGGGCATTAAATGGCAAACTGCTCTGGCTGGGGTGTTCGTTGCAGCCGTGATTTTTATCTTGATTACGATTTTTAAGCTCCGGGAAATGATTATTGATGCGATTCCGCGGGATATGAAGTTAGCAATTTCGGCGGGGATCGGGTTCTTCATTGCTTTTATTGGTCTTCATGGTGGTGGCTTAATTGTTGCCAACAAATCAACGGTTGTTGGTCTGGGATCATTGACAGTTGGAACGACCTGGTTAACTATTTTTGGATTGATCGTCACGTTGATTTTGATGAGTCGCAAAGTTCCCGGTGGGATTTTTATCGGGATGGTTTTAACCTCCATTTTAGGGCTAGCAACTGGCTTGATTAAGATGCCATCCACAATTGTTTCGGCAGCACCTTCGTTGAAACCAACGTTTGGTGTGGCGCTTGGTCATATTGGTGATATTAATTCGTTACAATTGATTATTGTTGTTTTGACGTTCTTATTAGTGACATTCTTCGATACGGCCGGAACGCTAGTTGGATTGGCAGAACAGGCTGGATTCATGAAAAATAATAAAATGCCGCGGGTTGGTAAAGCGCTGATGGCCGATTCAACTTCGATGTTAGTTGGGTCAGTGTTGGGAACCTCACCAACCTCAGCTTATGTTGAATCTTCGGCCGGAATTGCGGTCGGTGGTCGCTCTGGGATGAGTGCAGTTGTTACTGGTGCGCTATTCATTCTTGGATTATTTTTCTCACCGTTATTAAACGTCGTGACGGATCAAGTTACTGCACCTGCATTGATTATTGTGGGTGTGTTGATGGCAGAATCTTTAAAACAGATCAGTTGGGAACGGTTTGAAATTGCCGTACCCGCATTTCTAACTGTTATCGGGATGCCGTTGACTTATAGTATTTCTGATGGGATTGCCTTAGGCTTCATTGCATACGTCATTACGATGGTCGCAACTAAGCATGCCAAGGAAGTTCATCCATTAATGTACGTGCTGTTCTTCATCTTCATTATCTTCTTGTGGATATTAAATGTCTGACAGTTAAAGATGGTCAGCTCGACGTTATTGGCCAGTTACAGATAATTTAAATGACTTAATTCTAAACGGACTACTGACGCACATGACGTTGGTAGTCTTTTTTGACGTGAAATGGGCTAAAACTTGATGAGCATCAAGTTGGTTTGCTCTGGAGGTGACTATACTAGAGTTATTCAAGTGATAGAAGGGGAAGGTGAAATAATCAGAAAGTTAGGATAAACATTGAAATGTAAGCGTCGTCATCAAAAACTATCTTGAAACTAGCTCATGAGCAGTCAATCGGCCGAGATTTGCTAAGCGGGGCAAGCGTAACGAGTGGGGATGTACCCGTACCAATTCGATTTAATAAGACAAATACACAATTAGTACGGTGGTTAAGGTGGTATACCGGTGTCGAAAATAATACAAAATATAAAAATACAAAAAAATACGTTTTTTTGTAAAAATTAAAAACGCTCCAAAGCCCGTCGTTAACGCTTGTAAACCATAGAAAGTTTCGCGAAATTTTCAATGATAGATAAAATCTATCGATAAAAGCGTTTACATTTTAAAAATTCGTGATTACAATAAAGTCGTAAAGTTGATAATTAAAATATATCAGAGGAGGACATTACTAATGGCTAAAATTAGTGGTTCAGATGCCGTATTAAAAGTAATTCAGAAGTGGGGCGTAAAACATATTTATGGTTTGCCCGGTGGGTCGTTCGATTCAACGATGAACGCCATCTATAATCAACGGGAAACGTTGAAGTACATCCAAGTACGTCACGAAGAAGCTGGTGCGATTGCCGCTTCCGCTGATTATAAGCTAACTGGAAAGATCGGCGTCTGCTTTGGTTCCGCTGGCCCTGGTGCTGTCCACTTACTGAACGGATTGTACGATGCTAAGGAAGATGGTATTCCAATGTTAGCAATCGTTGCACAAGTTCCTACTAAGCGGATGAACATGGACTTCTTCCAAGCAATGAATGAAGAACCGATTTTTGACGATGTCGCTGTTTGGAATCGGACTGCGATGACTGCTGAGAGTTTACCGATGATGACTGATGAAGCCATTCGTCAAGCGTATGCTCACAATGGTGTAGCTGTCTTAACGATCCCTAAGGACTTTGGTTGGGCTGAAATTGAAGACAACTTTGAAACGAACGCTAGCGTGCACACTGTTAACTATCCTGCACCAACCGCTGAATCAGTTGCTGATGCGGTTAAATTAATCAAAGCTGCTAAGTCACCAATGATTTACTTTGGCGTTGGCGCTAAGGACGCGGCTGAAGAATTAAAAGCTGCTTCTGAAAAGTTTAAGATGCCACTTGTCTCTTCAGTATTAGCGAAGGGGATCATTGAAGACGACTATCCCGCTTACTTAGGTTCCACGGGACGGGTCGCACCTAAGCCGGGTGCCGAGATTGGCTTTAGTACGGATCTAATTCTCTGGGTTGGTAACAATGTTCCATTCAGTATCTTCTTATTTAATAAGAAGGCTAAGGTCATTCAAATCGATATTGATAGTGAAAAATTTGGTAAGCGCCACCATACGAACGTTGCTATTCAGGCGGATGCGAAAAAAGCTTTAGCGGCGATCAATGCAGCTGGTGAAGCGCGCGATGATTCAGCCTTTTATGACGCTGCGGTTGCTGATAAAAAGAACTGGGACAAATGGCAAGCCAGCTTCAACGATAGCACTGAATCACCAGTTCGCCCCGAACCAATCTTTGATGTCTTGAACCAAGAAGCTAGTGACAAAGCTGTTTGGGCTATCGATGTCGGCAATGTTAATATTAACTTTGAACGCTTGATCCGAATGCACGATGACCAGAAATGGGCAACTTCTGGGATTTATGCAACAATGGGCTTTGGGGTTCCTGCTGCACTGGCTGCTAAAGTCAACTACCCAGATCGGGACGTCTACAGTTTGAGCGGTGACGGCGCTTTCGCAATGCTGTCAGAAGAAATCTTGGCACAAGTTAAGTATAACTTGCACATTATCAACATTGTCTTCAGTAATGAGACCTTAGGCTTTATTGAAGCTGAACAGACTGATGATAGCCATCAACCACTCTCTGGTGTCGATTTGCCAGATACTGATTGGGCCAAGGTTGGCGAAGGCTATGGTGCCGTTGGTTATACCGTTCGGACCAAGGCTGAATTCAAGCAAGCCCTTGAAGACGCTAAGAAGACGGATAAGCCAGTTGTCATTGATGTGAAGTTAACGCATGCAATGCCATTTACAACGGAACATATGTATCTCGATGACGCATGGCAAGATAAAGACAAGATTGCTGAATTTGTCAAGAAGTATGATGCTCAAGCGTTGAAGCCGTTCAGCTACTTCTTAAAACAAGCTCAAACAAACTAATTTGGATAGATAATTAACGAAAGAGGACGCGATTATCGAGGCTCTTTTGGTACATAGTATTAAGTGTCGCTTGCCATTGTGGCGGTGACAACATACCAAGCTGTAGAGAACACTATGTGAACGTTCGGGAGGTCGCACAGATGCAAGTAATCAATTTAGATGCCCATCGATTAAAGATGCTGGCACCACAACCGCCACTGGTATTAGCTTTAGGTTTCTTTGATGGTGTGCATCAGGGCCACCAACGCGTGATTCAAACAGCGAAACGAATTGCGAAGCAGCGTGATTTACCACTCGCTGTGATGACGTTCAATCGACACGCGTCACAACTGTTTAAGTCCCAGACCACTTTTCGGTATCTGAATACCGTCGCGCAAAAAAGCCAACATATGGCGGCGCTACAGGTGGACCGACTATATATTACGGATTTTAACCACCAATTTGCTGGCTTGACACCGACTGCGTTTATTAAGGATTACCTTGTCGGGTTGAATGCGCAAGTCGTTGTGGCGGGGTTTGACTATACGTTCGGGCAGGGTGGCGCAAATGGGATGCGCGAACTCGCGGAATTGGGCGCCCCGTACTTTGAAACGGTCACGGTGGATCGCTTGGCTAATCAGCAGCTTAAAGTCAGTTCTACTCGGATCCGGGGGCTGATTGCTCGGGGGCAGATTGAACAAGCTAATGATTTATTGGGGTACACTTACGCGACACAGGCGACATTCGATCCGTTGACTAGAACGATCCAACTTGCAAATCGGCAACAGCAGTTACCAGCGGCCGGTGATTATCATTGTTGGTTAGTTAGCGCTAATTATCGACAGGCAGTCATTCTGCGAGTCACCACGACATTAAAAATTATTTCGCCATACCAGTTGCCACCGGAAATCACGGTATTAGATGTGGACGTTCAGTGGCAGCAGCGTGCTTTGCAAGTGGTCAGTTCTGTCTCAGCCCAGCATCAACAATCACAATATAGTAAAGCTTAATGTAGACCACCCTGATCTGTTTGATGGGGTGGTTTTTGATTGTCGTCACGTCGGTAAGTTGTTCGTGCTAGATCGTTAGCGATATTTGATAAAACTGAGTATCGGGTGTGTGCTTGATCCTATTTTTCTAGTCCATAGATAGTTTCACATGAAATAATCGGATAAACACAAAATTGGCGCTGAATGGTGCCTCATTTTGTGTACTTGTAATTTCACTTACGAAAAGTAAGCATATTAATTGCATTTATAATTGAAAGCGATTTATAATACGTTTGTTAAATGAATTGAACCAAGCAGACAAATTGGTTCTAAGTCGAAGGGATGAATAGTGATGACAAAGATGATTGCAGGACAAGCTTTAGTTAAGGTTTTAGAGGCGTGGGGTGTGGACCACATCTACGGGATTCCCGGCGGTTCAATCAATCATACCGTTGAAGGTTTGTACCTTGAAAAGGCCGATATTGATTATATTCAAGTACGGCATGAAGAAGTGGGGGCCTTAGCAGCCTCGGCAGATGCCAAGTTTACAGGCAAAATCGGCGTTTCATTTGGTTCTGCGGGTCCTGGTGCAACGCACTTATTCAACGGTTTGTATGATGCCAAGATGGATCACGTTCCTGTATTAGCACTTGTCGGACAGGTGCCACAAGCGACGATGAACACGAATTACTTCCAAGAAATGGATGAGACTCCAATGTTTAGTGACGTGGCGGTGTATAACCGCACTGTCACGACGGCCGGACAATTACCATATGTCATTAACCAAGCGATTCGTGAAGCATACCGGCAAAAGGGACCGGCAGTCGTTATCATTCCTGAAAATCTCTCAGCGGAAGAAATCGATTATCAGCCGGTATCGACGCCTAACACCGTTTCAGATACGTTTGAACAACGGGTCGATCCTCAGGCTATTACGGCAACGTTAAAGATGCTAAAAGCAGCTAAGCACCCATTAGTTTACGCTGGTCGGGGTCTTCTTGGTGCTAAGGCAGACCTGGTCAAGTTTAGTGAACAATTTAATATCCCAGTCATGAACACCGTCCCAGCGACGGGGGTTATTCCAACGAACCACCCGAATGCAATTGGCACGTTTGGCCGGTTGGGTTCCAAATCGGGGTTCGAAGCACTCCAACACGCTGATTTGATTTTGTTCCTGGGATCTGAATTTCCATTTGCTAGTTTTTGGCCTAAGGGGATTAAGATTATTCAGGTCAACAATAACAGTTTTGATATCGGCAAGATGGTCCCAATCGATTACGCCGTCATCAGTGACGCCCAAGCTTATTTGCAAGCGATGATTGCAACTGGCGAAACGTTACCTGAAACAGCGTGGTTAACGACTAACCGGCAAAATAAACGTAATTGGGATAAGTGGCTCCAACAATTGGCTGCTGACGACCATGATGGACTAGCGCCGGAAGCGGTCATGCACAAAGTTGCTAGTATGGTCGGCCCTCGTGATACCTACGGGGTCGACACCGGTAACGTCTCCGAGTGGGCTGTCCGGGGGCTCCCAATGGATCAGGAGCAACGCTTTGCCTTATCTGGCCTCTTCGCAACCATGGGATTTGGACTACCTGCTGGGATGGCTGGTGCCTTAAGTGTTCCAGACAGCCAAGCGTGGAGTTTCTCAGGCGATGGTGGCTTTGCGATGGTAGCGCCAGATATTATCACGGAAGCACGTTACGGCTTGCCCGTTATTAACGTGATTTTCAGTAATCAACGGTTTGGTTTCATCTATCGTGAGCAAGTTGATACGAAGCAACACTTGTATGGTGTTGATCTAACGGATGCCGACTGGGCCAAAGTTGCAGATGGCCTTGGTGGGATTGGTTTTACTGTTCAAAATAATCAAGAGGTCGAAACCGTCTTTGACCAAATCAAGGCGCTCCAAGCGAAGGGCAACAAGCGGCCAATCGTTGTGAACGCGGTCATCAAGAATGATGATCCAATTGGCACAGCTTACATGCCACTAGATCCTGAATTATATGGTCAAGCAGAAGTTGACGCTTATGCCAAAGCCAACCACATTGATATTAAGGAACAGCCATCATTAGGCGCCTTACTACGAGCACAGGGTGATCAGCTATAGTTAAAGCCTGAAGGGCTAGTTAGACCACTGGGCAAAGCTTCAGTTAACCTAATATTATTAAAAAGCCGCCAGTATCGGGTATGACCTGATACTGGCGGCTTCTTAGTTGTTCAGTTAGGATTTATTTTTGATTAAAGCTGCCATCTTCCACGTCACGAATGAATTGTTTCAAATGGTCAAAGTAGACGGGGGCGTTGTCGATCATGTGGTGATGACCACCATTTGGCGTCGTTACTAAGCGTGAGTTAGGAATATCACGAGCCATGCGGCGGGCCGAAGCTAATGGCATTGTTTCGTGTTCACCGAAAGTTAACAGGGTCGGCACTTTAATGTTGTGAATCTGATCGCGAATATCCCATTCCTTTAACTTCCCAGTGATAACGAATTCATTATCACCTTGAAAGGCGTTGTATACAGGAGTGGCAGTGGTGTTGATCAAATGGCGAATTGAAGTGGGTTGTTTGCGGTCAACATAGCCAGCGTTCAGAACGTCCACGTACTTCTGATATTGGGGATCATTCCAGTTGCCTTCCGCTTCCTTTTGCTTCATGTAAGCAACAGCGTCAGCCGGTAGGGCTTCTTCACGACACTTGTTAACGTTGACAACGTATTCCTCGATGTTATCGACCATACTTGAAATAATGGCGCCTTTTAAGTGTTGACCATACTTGAGCGCGTACATCATTGTGAGGGCACCGCCCCAAGACTGACCAATCAAGTAGAAGTTATCGAGTCCTAGTTTTTGTCGGACTTCTTCAACTTCATCTAAGAAGTAGTCGTAGGTGAGATATTTCTTAGCAATTTCAGGATCTGAGTAGTCGGGTTGATCCGAATACCAGGATCCTAATTGGTCGTACATTGAAACTTGGACGCCTAAATCTGCCAGTTCCTCACCAAAGTTTTCCCAGTATTCGTGATTGCCACCAGGGCCACCGTGTAGACATAATAATTGAATGTCGCCTTTGCCCTGAGTATTCGTCCATAAATGGTAGCCATTATCCAGCGTAATGATTGTCGTTCCTTGTTTCAAATGATCACCTAATTTCTTCATATTTTAATTGTTATCTTACCACTGTTAACTAAGCAGGGTCAAAGAGACTAGGCAATCATAAAGAATTGCATTAAGTAGATAATTGGTAAGGTCGTGTTCGCTAATTAACTGAATCAGTACGTTAACGTCATAGTAGCTGAGTATGGGAGGGGACTTCGGTCGAAACGATATAAAAATAATAATTAGAACGGGCCGTTTAGTCTGAATTTGGTTTATACTAGTTATTATGCTGGTCGGTACGACTGATAGACCAAGTTTCAGTCGTATTGTGACCGATTGTACACAATTGATTTGACAAGCGGTTACATTTTCAGCGATAATAAGTAAACTGCTCAGCACAGAAAGATGTAATATTACATTCTTTAAATTCAATTGCGGTTAGTTAACCAATATGAAATAATGGGTTAACTAATTAGAGATGGGTGAGATTGATATGGCAAATCAAGTCGCAGTTTTACGCTTGTTAATCCAAGCGGCGCCCGCGTACTGTTCGGGTGACTGGTTGGCACAACGACTTGCAATCAGTCGAACGGCTATTTGGAAATTAGTGCAAGGATTGCAAGCGGCGGGCCATACTATTGAGAGCCGGCATGGGCGAGGTTATCGGTATGTGGCCAATAATCAATTGAGTGCGCCGGTGATTGAATACGCGCTTACAGCGTTACCACCGTTTGATTTGACCGTGCTACCAACGGTTGATTCAACGAATGCCTATTTACGGCGGTTAGTCACGCAGACACCTTTAGCACTTCCGAAAATCGTGGTTGCGGATACGCAAACTGCTGGTTACGGTCGGTCGGGGCGGGCATTTTATTCGCCAGCACAGACTGGAATTTACATGAGCATTGGGTTACCACTCAGTGACCAGAAGGCGTTAGACGCTGGTTTGTTGACAACGAGTACTGCGGTAGTCGTTGCTCAGACGCTGCAACAGCTGTTTGCGGTTGACGTTTCATTAAAGTGGGTCAATGATGTGTTAGTCAATCATCACAAGGTGGTTGGTATCTTATCAGAAGGCATCACTAGTCTTGAAACGGGGCAAATTTCAGCAGTCATTATTGGAATTGGCATTAACTTAACAACGACAGCTTTTCCAGCGCTACTAGCGCACAAAGCGGGCGCAGTCGTTGCCAATCCAAATGGTGTGACGCGCAATCAAGTGATTTGTGAGCTACTGCGGCGCTTTTTCAATAGCTATGGGACTTATCGTAGTGGGACTTTCATGGACGCTTATCGGAAACTCTCCATGGTGATCGATCAACAGGTCGAGTTGAAGAGCGGAACGCAAAAGTATCGTGGAGTCGTCACGGATATTGATGCACACGGGGCGTTAGTCGTCAAATTAGAGACTGGTCAGAGTCGTCATTTTAGTTCTGGTGAGATTACTAAGGTGAACCTCTTGTCCGGTGGTTATCATGGCTAGCAAGTTTGTAAAATCAATTTATCAAGTTACCGAACGAATCGCGTCAATCTTTTAAAATGATTTCTGATTCAATGTTTTACTGGTTCATACTGTTGTATAGTAGAAGTTAGTCACAAGTAGTGCTAATCAATTTCAATTTGATTAATTGAGCTGTTTGGTACGTCGAATCAACCTTAAATTGTTGATAACATAGGAATGATAACGGATGGATTAATAGACTCACGTTTGATTTATTTATATTGTAATTAAGTTCGGGGTTATATGTGTTTAATCAGCATAATGAATAAAGTGGTTAATAAAAATAATTAATGAAGTTTAAATAATGCTGGTCAATGCGGTCATTTACATATTATAGTAAAGGTACCGAAGCACTGGTGGGTTAGTTAATATTTGTAGAGACAATTCAAGGGGTAATAGGAATATGAATGAAAATTTGCGGAGCGTAAATATGAGCCGAACAATGAGTCGGATGAATCGACACCGGATGAATCCAAGACGTTATATCACCGGATTTGATGGTATCCGGACATTGGCGGTGCTGGGTGTCATCATCTATCACTTGATGCCGGCCTCACTACAAGGAGGTTACTTGGGAGTTCCGATCTTCTTCGTCGTTTCAGGTTATTTGATTACGGATATTTTATTACAAGATATTTTGAGTCGGGGGCATGTCCGGATATGGCGGTTTCTCGGACACCGGATGCGGCGGCTATATCCAGCATTCGTGACGATGTTGTTAGGGACAACAGCCTACATTACGCTGTTTCAACGGTCATTATTGACGAACATTCGGGCTACTGTATTAACGAATTTAGTCTACGTCTATAATTGGTTTGAAATCAATCACGGTCAAAGTTATTTTGACCGTTTCAATGGTGAATCACCGTTCACTCATTTATGGTCGCTCTCAATTGAAGGACAATATTACTTATTCTGGCCATTAGTGATTGGTATCTTGATGGTCATCTTCAAGAAGCGTTCACGGGTCTTCTGGTTTATGATGATTGCTGCGGGTATTTCAGCGATAACCATGGCAATGTTGTATGATCCAGCGAATACGAATCGGGTGTACTACGGAACTGATACGCGGATGTTTGCAATCTTGTTAGGTTCTGGCCTTGCGTTTATCTGGCCATCACGGGAATTATCGGCGGACATTGCTAATGTTAATCGAGTGACACTGGATATCTTAGGCGGTGCTTCGCTAATTGCAATTATTTGGATGTTTTTCCAGATGTCCGGTCAATCTGATTTCACTTATCGTGGCGGTATGTTACTATTCACAGTCCTATCAACAGTGTTAGTTGCAACGGTGGCTCACCCGGCTAGTCATCTCAATCGCGTCTTGACGAATCCGTTGTTTAAGTACGTTGGGCAACGTAGTTATGGGATCTATCTCTACCAGTTCCCAGTGATGATTTTCTACGAAACTAAAGTTAAAAACATTGGTGATCATTTACTCCTCAATAGTTTGATTGAAGTTGCCTTAATTTTGATCGTGACGGAATTGAGTTATCGGTTTATTGAAAATCCAATGCGGCACTATGATTACAGTCGGTTATTGGTCGACTTCAAAGATTTCCTCCGCAAACCGAAGTTTAACCGCGTGACCACTGCGATTGTCGCTTTGACCACGGTCTTATTCGTTATTACGGCGGTTGGTTTCGTTCAACAGCCAAGTAAAGCGGAAGCTAACAAGAAGACTGAATTACAAAAGACGATTGCAGCTAACTCTAAAGCGGCTGATAAGAAGAATGCGGCGGCGCTCAAACGGCAAAAAGCTGCCCAGGCAGCGGCTGCTTCAAGCAAGAAGGTTGCGACTGAAAAGATGCAGACCAAGCAGGCTGAAGCGAAGTTGAACTCGAAGCAGAAGCAGGTGGAAAAGGAATACGATTTGAAGCCACAAGTTGTTCTAGCGATGGCCAATACGGATCTGACAGCCATTGGGGATTCGGTGTTACTGGATGTTTCTTCCGATCTTCAAGATGTTATCCCGGGTACGGTGGTTCAAGGTCGCGTTGGTCGTCAAGTGACGGAAGTTCCTGGAATCATTAATTCGCTGAAGTCGCAAGGGCAATTAGCCCATAACGTCCTATTGAACATTGGGACTAACGGGACAATTACGGATGATCAAGCTGAACAAGTCGTTAAACTGATTGGTAAGGATCGTCAGATTTTCTGGGTAACGGCCCACGTCCCAACACAGAGTTGGCAAAATCAGGTCAATGCTCAAATTGCCAAGACTGCTAAGAAGCATGCGAACGTGCATGTTATCGATTGGCATGGTCGTGCGCAGAATCAAAGTGGTTGGTTTGCAGATGACAATGTTCATCCAAATACGACTGGTAATCGCCAGTTAACGAATTTGATTGCGAACCGCATTGCCGAAGTTAATAACAATTAAAGATGAGTTCCAGCTTACGTTGATGGTAAGCTGGAACTTTTTTTGGCTAGTTCCGGACAGGTGGTGGTGTCCGACCTGGTCATGATAAGTGGCTGTTTAAGTTGAAGGTACACAAAAGGCCCACCAGTTAACGGTTGTGTGGTTAGTTGGTAGGCCATAATTAGTTAGTCTGTTATTTTTTTCATTGGGACGTGTAAGCGAATATCGTTCAAGTTAAGTGAGTACTGTAGGTCTTGATTGCCACGAATCGTCATCTTCATATCAGTTGCGTAAATGACTAGTCCGAGTTGATGCCCCTTCAGCAAGTGGTGGAACAGCGGTTGGAGATCCACAGAAAAGTCATAAAAGACATTTGGCTGAATCGCTTCTGCGTGCCATGGGTGGTGGCGGTTCTGTAAGTTAAGATGCCCCTTAGTAATCATCTTGAACGGCGTCTCACCCGCTAACTTGAAGTCCTTCAAATCATCTTCGCGCCAGTGGTAACCTAGATCAAGCGCTTTTGCAGCCAGCATTTGTGGGCTGACAGTCAAACGGCGCGCGGCCCCGAAGTCAATCAGCATAAAGCTCAACATGCCGAAATTCTTATTAACGGCGACAGAGCCCGCAACGTGCGGAATACCCACTAATAATTGATCCTCAGGTGCCTGCCAAGACTTGAACAAGAGGCGGTGATCATAGAGCGGATTTAACTTATCCTCTTGCAAGAGGTCGCGCTGCCAACTATCCAAATGATGCTTATAGTGGTCGAATAATTTGTCAGGCAATTTATCAGTAAAATGAGCGGCGCGTTGGTCAACTGTATGGTCAGCAGGAACTAATTCTTTGTACTGAACCTTAAAATCTAAAGCGTCGGTTGTGTCTTGCCACCAATTGTCATAGCCGTGCCAAGTTTGGGCTTGCGTGTTGTCTTGTACCAAGACGTTAGGCAAGAGTGTCTCCGCATGATTATCTAAACCATATAATTTATGGCTTAGCCACAAGTTCATCATGTCGGTGAAATCGAGCGATTGTAAGTTATTGATATAAATATGTTGTCCCTGGTGCAAAATGAGCTTTTTAGTAACGGGAACTGCCTGTAATTTATCCCATAAATTAGCTACGTTGCGGGGCTTAACGTTCCAGTCGTTGAGCCCGTGAACCATGATGATGTCCGCCTTAATTTTGTCAACGTTCTTGAGATAATTGCGTTCATCCCAGAAACGGTTATAGTTACCGCTTGCTCGGTCTTGGTCGGCAGTCAGTTCTGCCAGTTTCTGATCAAACGCGGGTTGGATCTGGTGAGCGTCACCGGCTTTTAAGCTTCGTGAGAAGACCTCAGCGGCGAGAACATCGGTGTCTTCGCCCTGGAACGTATCGGGAGCGACAACCAGGCCATTATCTCGATAATAGTCGTACCAGCTTGAGATGGCGGCCTCGGAAATAATCGTCTTAAGGCCAGCCACGCCCGTCGTAGCAGCGGCAGTTGCGAGGGTACCGAGGTAAGACCGGCCAGTCATAGCAACGGCGCCGTTGCACCACCAAGCTTTGATAGCGATATTGCCATCACGATTGGTGAAGGCTTGGCGTTTGCCAGTCAACCATTCAATAATTGCAACTGTTGAGGTCGTTTCATCAACGTCACCGGTAGGGGCTAGCCCATCCGAGTCGATCGAACCGATTCCAGCTGCATAGACGACAGCAAAACCGCGCGCTAGAAAGTAATCATTGAGCGTGTAGGACTTTTCTCGGCTGAAAGTCTCCTCTGCTGTATCGGTCGTCGTGGTCGCGGTTCGAGCGGCTGGTAGTTGCGCCGTTGTTGGCTGGAACTCAACATCCGCATAGGTATTTTCGTCCGGTTCCTTTGCAGTCAGGGGAACGTCTACGTTGTGCATTTGAGCATCACCAGCTTGGTCGTTGATGCCCTGATTATAAGGACTAGCGGTATAGAGAACGGGAACTTTTAAGCCGGTTTCGGTCTCAGCTGGCCGAAGGATTTCAATTTTGAGCAGGTCCCGTTGGCCGTCGTGGTCAGTATCTAAAGGCGCTTCAACGTAGATGACGTCACGAATGAGCGCGTTGGTATCAAAGACGGCTTGGGCCTTACCATTGAAGAAGAGTGGCTTTTGATCGTTAGGTAATTGGTAAAATGGTACAAAGTAACCCCGGGTCGTGAGTGATTCAATCAAGGTTTGTCCATTATTCCCACGTGTATTTAATAATAGGTACCAAGCATAATAGAGGGCTTCACGATCAAAGGCGCTATCACCGACCATTGGCAAGTGAATATCGCGCATCGCCAGCAATGGATCGGCCAATTCAAAATCTTGACCAGGTAGAAAGCCCAGTAGCTGAAGTCCCACGTTATAAAAGACTTGATTGTTCACGATAGTTGCATTGGCGAGCCATTCTGATAAAGTGTGCTGGCTGGTTGCCATGATGTTATTAAACTTGTGGGTCAAGCCGCTTGCCGTGTGAACTTCTGGTAAGCTTTTAGCCAGCAATGCCTGGTAGACGGCTGGAACAGTCGTCAGGGCGTCCATATCAGGCGTAATAAAATGAATTTTTGTAAGTTCGGCAATCGCGGTTTCCGAATCAGTCGGGACGATTGCAAATTGATTATTTTTCATAAGTAAATTCCCCATTAAGTATTATTAGAAATATTATACCGCTAATTAGTCGAGAACCAATGCTTCTTACTGACAAGTTTATAATGTTGTGGTAGGTTAATTGCAAAGTGAACTATCGAATGGAGGAACTAAGATTGAGTGATTTTCCAATTTTATATACGACCCAAGCAGTTAATGAAGACGGCATCGAAGGACACGCCTATATTCCCAATGGTCTTGAGGTGGCCGTATCTAGTCCACTTAAGGCGGTGCCGGGCTCGAATCCGGAACAATTAATCGGATTGGCGCTCAGTACATGCCTTAACGCGACGCTGGAGGCAATCGAAAAGGAGCACGGCCAGACACATCAGAGCAAAGTCGTGACTACGGTGAAGATGTCGCGTGACCGTTTTGGGTACCAATTTTTCCTAGATGCTCGGGTCACGATTCCGGAAGTGGATGCTGAAACGGCAGCACGGTGGCTCGCGATTGCGGAAACGCGTTGTCCCGTTGCCAAGCTCGTTGGGCCATCAGCCAACGTGACGATTCAATTGGCCTAACCGTTGTGATATGGCCGCAGTAATCATTAATCGTAGTTTGTAAAAATGTCAGGGGATTGATTAAAACGTGGTTCGAGTTGGCAGCGATTAAAACTGCCAATTCGAACCACGTTGGTGTTAATGATGACTGCGAATTTGCTTGAAAAGTTGGCGTAAGCTTGGGTGCTGACAGTGATGATTAGTAACCGCTGACTGAACTTTATCGACCTGTTGTAGGGCAAGTTGCTTCGTTTTTTCGCGTTCGATTTTGAGCTGCTTGCTTAGTGCTCGCGATTTCCAAAAGCCGTTGATGCCGACGACAACTGGAATAATGTGTAATAAGGTTGTGGCGGGAATGAGCCAGGGATGCTTACTGAATAGTTGAACGACCTGGGTATGATGCTCATGAAGGTCGTCATGGATCGTTTTAGGTGTTAACATGATTAAACCACGCTCCTTAATTAAGTATCATTATCATACCTTAAAATGTAATCGTTGTCATCGTTAGCTGGCTGACAATAGTTAAAGCGCCCATCTCAAGTTGATCGATCACTTGAGATGGGCGCTTTTAGTTAGTACAAATCTAGATTGTTACTCATCAGCTTTATTCATGCGACTATGCCGAATGCCATAGCCAAAGTAAATGATGAGACCAAGGAGGAACCAGACTAGGGATGCCAGCCAAGTTTCCATGGATAGCTGGGTCATCATGAACAGGCACAGCAAGCCAGAAATAATTGGGAGAACCGGGTAAAGTGGCACGCGGAAGCCCTTGATCGCGTTGAGCTTGGGATTACGCCGTAGTAGCAAAATTCCAAAAGAAACGAAGGCGAAGGCAATTAATGTCCCGATATTAACCAAGTTTGCCAATTGGTCTAACGGAATGAGACCAGCAAGAATTGAAATCACGATTGTAACCGTCAACATGGCGTTTTTAGGGGCGTGGTGCTTATCGATTTTACCTAAGAAACGTGGGAGTAAGCCGTCACGGCCGATTGAATATAATAGCCGTGAGCTACTGTAGATCATCGTAACCATCATTGTGAACATGCCGGCGAGGGCACCAATCGAGATAATACCGGCAACGAAGTTTTGATGGACGAGTTGTAAAGCGAACGCCACTGCATCGTCAACGTTCAACTGTTTGTACGAAACCATCCCGGTCAGCACTCCTGAAACGAGAATGTAGAAGATGGTACAGATGACTAGGGTCCCAATGATCCCAATCGGCATGTTGCGCTTGGCATTTTTAACCTCGGCTGCCGACGAAGACACAGCATCAAATCCTAAGTAAGCGAAGAAGACGACCGCGGCGCCCTTGAGGATTCCCGTCCCACCAAATGGGGCAAAGGGTGTCCAGTTACTTGGTTTAACATAAAATGAGCCGACTAATAAGAACAACACAATGATTGCTAATTTTACGACCACAATAATATTGTTTAATCGAATTGACGTTTTTAGGCCGGTATCGATAATCCAAGCAATCAGACAGACAATCAGAATTGCGACCACGTTGATATAGGTCCCGTGGGCGGGGTCAAACGAACCGGTGATGGCTTTCGGTAACTTGAGGCCAAAACCAGCAATGAATGAATTAAAGTATGCGGCCCACCCAACGGCAACGGTCGCAACGGCTAGGACGTATTCGAGTACCAGAGCCCAACCAATGATCCAACCAATCATTTCGCCATAGACAATGTTTCCGTATGAATACGCGGAACCGGCGATTGGGAGCACCGAAGCAAACTCGGCGTAACACATTGCGGCGACGGCACACACAATGGCAGCCAAAACGAAAGATAAAATAATCCCGGGTCCCGCTTTTGTTGCGGCAACCGTTCCGGGTAGGATGAAAATCCCGGTCCCAATGACGGCACCAATCCCAAGTGCAATCAGATCGACTGCGGAGAGGGTTCGTTCAAAATGACTATCTTTTTGTAAATAGCGCTCCAAATCTTCTTTTTGGAAAATGCGCTGGAAAATCCCCATAACATGGACCACCTTTTTGGTTATTTGTAACAGTTAGTTGTCATTATCGACAAATCGTCATGTCAATATGATACCGTGGTTGATTATTAAAAGTCAATTAGAATCAGCCTTTTATTATTAATAACTCAATGGGATACGGAGCAAGATAGCTGGTTAATCATCATAGAAGCTGGTGACATTGCGACTGTCGAGGCAATGTTCGTGCTGACAATAGATTTGATGACGATAACGCGTAACCAGTCATGGTGGGGATTTAAAAAGCGTTGTGATGGCCGAATTACTAGTCATCACTTAAGCCGGCGGTAACGGTGCTAAGCTGAAGAGAAACGGGTCTGAATATGCGGTTGGGTAGCTGTTACTATTGTTATTTATAAGTTGATACTTTGTTATAACGAACGGTAGTCAAAGAATACACACGGATAATACATTAAACTGTTAATTAGATTCGCCAAAGCTTATAATATTGTTATCAATAGAAATTTAATTTTAGAATGGTGGGATTAGGATGGGAGCGGCGATTGATATTACCGGTCAGCACTTCGGACGCTTAATAGCTGTTCACCGAGCGGGCCGGGCCAAGAATGGTAATGCGCTCTGGTTTTGTCAGTGTCAGTGTGGCCGGACGTGCGTGGTGGATTCCTACGTTTTGCGGCACGGCAAGACGCGTAGTTGTGGCTGTCTAGCCGTGGAACAGAGTCGGCAAAATATTTTTAATAATCCGCAAGCAGTTTCGCATATGGGAGACCCGCGTAATTTGAAGATTCGTGATCACCATACAGATGTGAGTTCAATCAAGAAGTCGAAGCGTAACACGAGTGGGGTCGTGGGCGTGAGCTATGACAAACAGTCAGGTTCCTGGGTTGCGCACTTCTACTACAAAGGAACGTACATATTAAACAAACATTTTGCGCATTTTGAAGATGCGGTTCGGGCCCGGCACGCCATGGAACAGCAATATTTAACGTCATCTGATAACTGAAACTGTTGGATGCCCACGTTAGGATTCACTAGCACATTGTAGGCTAGCTAATATTGTGGATAATATTTGAAGGAACTGAAGTCGGTTAAGTGTCGAAGGACTTCGACGTAATGTGTGCTTAGTCTGATGAGGATGGATGATAAATTTTAATGAGTTGAACAACGGGACTGGCAATCCGCTGCTCAACTTTTTGAGTCGTCACTAATCAAGCTTAATGATGACAATGCCGTTGCGGCTTGCAGTGATGAGTAATCAATGCTTATTTGAGTGGTTGATTTAACCTTTCTTTTGAAGCGAAGAGGTTACAGTCAGTCGGAGTTCTGATAGAATAAGCATTATACGAGATAAGAGGGGGGTAGCAAGATTGTCAACAATGTTAGTGGCGGAAGATTTATCCGCAGTCGGTGGAATCTCACTTAGTTCAGCGTTGCCCGTATTAACGGCGATGCAGTATGACGTGGCAGCACTGCCGACAAGCTTATTATCGACACATACTAGCGGGTACGGGACACCAGCCGTTGTCGACTTATCGACGTGGCTGCCGCAGGTCTTTGCGCATTGGACCCGTGCACAACTGCATTTTGATCAAGCCCTGATCGGCTACGTTGGTTCGGTCGCACTGTGCCAACAAATAACTACTTACTTAGAACAACAAACGCTGTCGCTATTAGTTGTTGACCCAGTACTCGGCGATCTCGGTCAACTCTATCAGGGCTTTGATCAGGACTATGTCGCGGCAATGTGTCAGCTTATTCAACAGGCGGATGTGATTTTGCCAAACACGACGGAGGCCGCATTGCTAACGGGAGCGCCCTATCAAGTGACGCCAGATTTAGAAGTTATTTTGCCAGCACTGCAAGCACAGTTGAAAACTGGTGCCCACGCAGTCATTACGGATGTCCAACGTGCTGATCAGATTGGCTGTGCCTGGTTGGATGAAGCTGGGCACGTGCAATACTGTGGTGCGCGACGTTTGCCGGGGCATTATAATGGTACCGGTGATACTTTAGCTGCTGTAATCGCGGGACTGTTGGGCCGGGGTTACGCGTTAGCACCAACGCTGGCGCGCGCTAATCAGTGGTTGAATATGGCGGTAGCAGAAACGATTGCACAAAATCGAACGGATGACCGGCAAGGGGTCGCACTGGGGGACTTGCTCCAGGCAATTTTAGCCCTCAATTGATGATGGAACATGTTATACTAGAGCATAATTCATAATTAGGAAGGTGCGACTTCATGAGTACAGAAGTAGCTAGTGGTGCGGTCGTCTATCAACAAAAAGATGGTCATCCCGCTTATTTATTATTACAGAGTGCGACCAGTGATTTTTGGGGCTTTCCGAAGGGGCACGTTGAAGGCAATGAAACGTTAGCTGAGGCGGCGCGACGTGAAATCCGTGAGGAAACTCAAATTGAAGCGACACTCGATACCAATTTTAAGGCGTATACCGAATATGACTTACCGAATGGTAATTTGAAGCAAGTCACACTGTTTGTCAGTGAAGTCCCAAGTGGTGTCGTAGTGACGCGGCAGCAAGCTGAAATCAGTGCAATTGGCTGGTTTGATTATGCTGCTGCCCGTGAACGATTGACTTACGATAATTTAAAGCAAATGTTAGATCAGGCTAACACCTACATTGAGCAGCATCTACAATAATACTGACTGTAAAAAAATTACTGGTGCCGTCGCATAAACGGTACCAGTAATTTTTAAACAATATTTTTAGATTGGCTTAGGCCTGGGTTTGTAAGTTTGCAACTGCATCTTCGATTGTTACGCCTTCAGCGAACAATTCTGGATGAAGTTTGTCAGTTGCGACAAACATTTGGCGTTGCGTATCTAAGACAATGCTGAACCAGCTATTTGTTTTTTGAAATTGCATATGACAAAACTCCCTTCTGAAAATTGTTGGTTTGCTACGAGATGCGTGAATCATCTATTTGAACCTTATAGGTACGTTACTATACTCGGTTTACCGAGCTAACGCAAATGAAAAGCTTTACATGAATTAAAAAATGGAGGTTTATCAACTTTGACAACGAAACGGATCTTTGTAATCACGGGACCAACGGGGAGTGGTAAGACCACTGTCAGTCATTACTTGCGGTCACAATACCAAATTCCTCAGGTGATTACTCATACGACCCGGGCTCCCCGGGAAGGTGAGGTCAGTGGGCGCGACTATTATTTTGAAACTCCGACGAGTTTTGCCACGAAACATTATTTAGAACACGTGACCTATAGTGGTAATCAATACGGTTCTTCACGAGAAGGACTAGCGGCAGCCTGGGAACGGTCACCACTGATTAGTATCGTCTTAGATACGGCGGGGGCTATTACCTATGCGCGGGAGTTGGGCGAACAAGCGGTGGTGATTTATCTCGAGGTTGCTGATCAAGAGGCGCTAATTCAGCGTTTGACCAAGCGAGGAGATCTTCCTAGCCGGATAAAAAAGCGAGTTGCTAGTGATGAGTATTTGCGGGACCAGGCTTTGCCAGTAGGATTAGTGGGGCATGCACATGTTATCGTGAATGATGATTGGCAGGCGACGCGGCGCCAACTAGATGAGCTGGTCACTGAATATTGTCAGCATGATGTTGTGACGAAAGATTAGCGCTGACGTATGGACGGTCAACGTAATTCACTTTTACACTTGAGTATGCTAAACTAAATAGTAATGATTATGATTTAGTGAAGTCCTGGTCAGTAGGAGGCAGCAACATTATGGAAACACCAATTGAACAAGCCGTCGCAATTTTACGTCGCAATCAGTTTAAAATTACGAAGCAACGGCAGGCATTATTAGATTATCTGGTGACCTATCAGGACCACTATGTGGCAATTTCGGCCGTTGATGAGCACATGCGGACCTTATTTGCAGGAATGAGTCACAATACCATTTATCGCAATATTAAAGAGTTTGAAACGTTAGGATTATTGGAATTGAAGGCCCAGGCTAATCAAACCCTGGTTAAATATCAATGTGATTTCAAGCATCAACACCATCACCATTTTGTTTGTTCAAACTGTGGTAAGGTGACGGAACTGCAAGCGTGTCCGTTAGACGAGTATGAAGCACAATTACCGGGTTGTACGATTACGGGTCACCGCATCGAGATTTACGGTCTATGTGCCAATTGCACGAAAAAGCAGGCAATTAATAGCTGACGGGGAGTCGGCTTTTTTGTTGGCCTTGTTTGAGTAAAGAGTTTCTTAATTTGTGATAGAATTAGTGCATTCCGAACACGAGCATGGTTTAATTATAGATTAGAAAGAATAACGGCAAAGCCTCAGAAGGGAATGACATCGATGGCTTATCGAACACCACCATTTATTTCACCATTTGCAATTGTTTCAATTGTCCTTGCACTGGGGGCAACTAACGTGGTCGTTAATAAGACAACCCATACTGTCAATGGCGCCAAGGCCACTAGCAGTGTGGTCAAAAGTTCATCAGCTAGTTCCGCAAGTCTGAAAAAGAAAGCGGCTGATGATAGTAGCGATGAGAATAAATCCAAAGACAAATCCAGTTCAGATACATCTAATGATGAACAGAATAGTAGTTCCAGTAGTAGTACTGACGAGAATGATACGGACAGCAGCAGTGCTAATAAGACTAGTAGTTCATCAAGTTCAGCTGATGATACGAGTTCTAGTGCCACTAATAGTAGTACGACTGATAACAATAGTTCAACGACTGATACGAGTGACGATGATGAAAGCTCTGCTGCTGAGTCATCAAGTACGACCGCGTCAAGCTCGACAACGACAACGTCACAGTCGACAACGGATACCACTACTAGCGACGGGGGCGAATAACGAATGTTTAGTATTTTAGATATGATCAACCACGCCTTGGGTTACGTTAATGTCAATGTGAAGATTAAGAACCAAATCTATATCGGCATTGGAATTGCGGGTAATTTATACCTCGGTTATGTGGCAATTCGCTTGATGCAGAATGGCGCGTGGTTACGGGGCATCTTATATATGCTCGTTTTCTTGGCGCTGATTTATTTCATTACGTTAAACGTCATTTATTATTTTACTAATAAAACTGCGAAGTATGACTTATCACCACGTATTGAAAAATTGTTGGGTGGTAAGCCTAAAGAAGCGTTAGCAGCTGAAAAACAAGCACAACAAAGTCAGCAACAACCATACATTCCTGCGAACGGTATTTTTGATGGGCAGGAATTGTTGCCCGCCACGGTGAAGACTTCACGTGCTGAACAGGAGAATGTGCATCAAATTGTTGATCAACTACAAGCGGCGAACATTGTCCGATTAGATTACGGTGGCTTAACTGATGATGCCATCATTCAGCAGGCGCAGGCAACGGGTGAACCCGTTTATGCGATTGGGCAAGGCATTCAAATTCCTTTCTCACAGTTAAAGTTGGAGAATCACCGGCTAGTTATTTACGCCGGAATTAATCAGATGGACCAATCCCCGGTTGGGCATATTACTAAGGTCGGCTTGACCGATGTTCATGATGCGCATGAGGATTATAAGTTGTATTTGGCCTCCACGGTAATCACAGGGGGTATGAGCAAGATTGCGGGCCGAACGTCAGCTATCGAGCAACCGGGCGATTACCAGGTAACCGCGCAGGTTGCGTATGAGGGAAGAGAAGATTAAGAGTGCTTCCAAGGGCGGTTAGTTTGTGAGCATCACCGTTTTATTGTTAAGCGGAGCAAACTGCCTTTGGAAGCACGTTTCGGTAGCCAAATTGAATCTAAACACAAAACAACCGTTTTGAGCAGTGGCTCGAAACGGTTGTTTTGTCGGTATGGCTATTTAAAAAGCGCTAAAATGTCTAATGGCTTTTGGAAGCGGTGGGCCACTTTTTGATGGTCGGCGTTAGGGTCCATTCCCCAGACTGCCAGTCCAAAATCAACGTTAGCGGCCTGGGCAGTTTGTTCGTCACTGACGGAATCCCCGATGAAGAGTGCGTTTTGTGGCGCAACGTTGACTTTTTCGAGGGCTGTGAGTAGGGGGAGGGGATCTGGTTTGCGCTTAGGCGTATCGTCCGCACTGATTGTGACAGCCATCCGCATCATGAATGGATACGAGCGCATCCCACTTTCTAATTCGTTTCGTCGTTGGGAAGTCACGATTCCAAGTCTTAGTTCAGACGGCAACTGTTCAAAGAGGCTGGTAATGCCTGGATAAAGTTCAATCTGATCATAATGGCTGGCCATGACATCTTCGTATTGGGCCTGAAAGTGGTCAAACTCACTGGCTGCAATCCCCAATTCAGTCATTGCTTGTTCAGCGGCCATGGGAAAAGTCTTCTGCGCTTGGGCAGGACTAAATGGTTTGCCATAAGTAGCAAGTACCTCACGCATAACCGTCGTGTAAGCTGGTTGGCTATTAGTCAGCGTGCCGTCAATATCAAACATTAATGCTTGGTAAGTCATATAATCGTTCCTTCCAAAGTAGATTTAACTCCAGTATAGCAAATTCGTCCTTGACAGTGGTTAGGACAACCATTATAGTTAGATTAACAATTGATGAGGAGCTAATGATATGTCATTACCGTTAAATTCATTAAAATCTAGAACTAGCTTTTACTTTTGGTATTTTCGCTAGTGTTTGTGCCGGCTGCAGAGGTGCAAACACGAATCCGATGTTTGCATCGATGCGGTTGCCAAGAGTATTTTGTGATTTGACGGCGCCCATGGATGTTTGAAAATTCCAAGGGTGGCTAATAAGTTTGTTTCTGCGTGGTGGCGCACCCTTTGGAATTTCAAGGGGTGCGCTTTTTTGACCCTAGTCCAGTCCGCTTCCACCAACAAGATCAGCCAAACTTGGGAGGAATCTTTATGTCAATTAATTCAGAAACACTTGTTAACCATATGAATCATGAAATTGCGGCGATTCAGCCGTCTGATATTTTGGCGTTCAACGCTGAAATCGCAAATATTCCGGGTATCGTGCGTTTGACCCTCGGTGAACCGGATTTTAATACACCTGAGCACGTGAAACAAGCTGCAATCGAAAGCATTGAAGCGGATGAAAGCCACTATGCACCCTCGAACGGAACGTTGGCCTTGCGGACGGCTGCCGCTGAATTCTTGGCCGCTAAGTATGATGTCCATTATGATCCTGCTAGCGAAGTGATTATCACAGCTGGTGCGACCGGGGGCATTTATACAGCGTTGACTTCAATCCTTAATCCTGGGGATGAGGTCCTGATTCCAACCCCAATTTTTCCATTGTACATCGCAATCGTTAAATTAGCTGGGGCAACACCAGTCTTCATGGATACCTCGGACAATGGCTTCGTGTTATCGCCTGACCAGTTACAAACGACGTTAGCAGCCCACCCCAAGACGAAAGCGGTGGTCCTTAACTTTCCTTCAAATCCAACCGGTGTGACTTACCGGCATGATGATCTGAAAGCCCTGGCCGCAGTGTTAGCTGATCAACCAATTTTTGTTTTGTCTGATGAAATTTATAGCGAATTGACGTATGGTGAGCCTCATGAATCGATTGCAAATTACTTACCAACACAAACTATTTTGCTTAACGGCGTCTCAAAGTCGCACGCGATGACGGGCTGGCGAATCGGCATCATGTGTGCGCCGAAAGCTATCACAGCACAACTGGGTAAGATTCACCAATTCACAGTGACTTCAACGACGACCAATGCTCAAGCAGCTGCGACGGAAGCATTGAAAAATAGGTTAGATGATGCCCAAGTAATGAAACGGGAGTACCAAGAACGGCGCGATTATTTGTATGATGCACTTAATGACCTTGGGTTCCAATCAGCTAAGCCAGAAGGGGCCTTCTATCTCTTCAGTAAGATTCCAGCCGGGTTGCCACAAAATAGTATGGCTTTTTGCCGTGAACTAGCCCATGAAGCACGTGTCGCTCTGATTCCAGGTAGCTCATTCGGCCCGGGTGGTGAAGGCTATGTTCGAATTAGTTATGCCGCTTCGATGGCCGATCTTAAGACGGCGGTCACGCGGATCAGGACGTACGTTGCCAGCAAGAAGCAGGGGGCTTAAAGATGAAAATTTTAATGTATAGTGTTCGCGATGATGAACAGGATGCGATTCAAGCGTGGGCTGCGGCTCATCAAATTCAAGTAGATACGAATGATCTGGAATTCCATCCAGAAACTGCCGACCTGGTCAAGGGTTATGACGGCTTGGTCATTCAGCAACGCAGTCCAATTGGTGGTGATGCTAGCTTATACCAATCATTAGCTGCGGCCGGGTTAAAACAACTAACGAGTCGTACGGCTGGTGTGGATACAATCGATATTCCGGCAGCCAAGGCGGCTGGTCTTGTGGTCACGAACGTCCCAGCCTATTCGCCTAATTCAGTTGCTGAGATGTCGGTGGCACAAACCATGCGCTTGATTCGCAACTTGGAAATGTTTGATCAACGAATCAGCCAACAGAATTTTCAGTGGGCGGGACTGCAAGCACGAGAAATTCGATCATTAACCGTTGGTATTATTGGTGCGGGTCGTATTGGTGGCACGGCCGCTCGACTTTTCCACGGGTTAGGTGCCAAGGTGATTGCCTATGACGTGGTACGCCATCCTGAACTCGAAGACGTTTTAACCTACGTTGACACTAAGGAAGACCTGTTGCGGCAGGCGGATGTCGTTGATTTACACGTGGATTTGAATGAGACCTCTGCGGGGTTGATCGATGCGGCAGCCTTGAAGTTAATGAAGACGGATGCCTACCTTATCAACGCCTCACGCGGACCAGTGATTGTCACCGATGATCTTGTGGCAGCGCTAAAGGCCGGTGAAATCGCCGGTTGTGCACTCGATACGGTTGAGGGTGAAAATGCGTTATTTAACCAAAATCATCAGGGGGAGGTGCTTCAAGATACCAACGTGGCACAATTAATGCAGATGCCCAACGTCATTATCACGCCACACGTGGGTTTCTATACGAATTTAGCGGTCAAAAACATGGTCGATATTAGCCTGGATGACGTCTTAGCAATTCTGAATGGTGAAACGACGGCCCACGCCTTTTAATGATGGCGTCAGCCGCTACTACCAGTATGGCTGTAGGAGACGGTGGCTGGTCAAAGTGCCCCACCGGTTAACTTGTTCGGCGACTCGCTGTTCGATAACTAGCTTATAGCGGGACTAATTTGGTGGTGCGTCCGCGACTGGGCTTCAGGTGTACTGGCAATGAAATAAGCCTTCCAAGCATATTGCTTGGAGGGCTTATTTGTCTCTTGAGTCGGCTGACTGGTCGTGACTAACTAGCTAGTAGATTCGGCTAACCAGCCATTATCTAATAACTGGTGATAGTGCTTACCGATTGGCACCCACAGTTTAGCTTGCAGAATGCTACGGAGCTCATCCCAGAAGAATGGATCGCGTTGTTCATTGGTGGATAAATTCAATTTTAAGTAGGCCCCCGTCTCAGTCTTGGCAATCACAAAGGGATAAAAGACTTTGATAATCTGGGCCGCTATAATGTTAGTCATGTTAGCTGCTTGGTCAAGTAACATATTATCGTCTCCCGTTACAATGCAGATGATTAATTTCTTAATAGTTCTAGGTTAGCAGTGATTATTAAAGAAATGATTGCGGAAGCGTTAACAATTTTTAAAGTTCAGTTAGTTAAAACCACTAATTGTGAAAATTATGCGCCGGACGCTTCGGTGGCTTTCAGTAGTGGTATGATTAAAAGCGGGTTAAGTTTAGTTGTTAGAATAATATAAATTTTATTGAAATCTTTGTCTAAAAATTATTCGGCCGTGGCAGTTCCAAAAAGAAAAGCGAATTATTATTGGTTTTTCACGAATAATGTTCAATATTGGAGCTGCTATTCAGCTATTTTAACTGAAAACAGTGTAGCTGTTTCTCACTATTTTATGGATATCGAACAATATTTAGCTACTTTTTGACAAAATTACTAATTATGTATTAAACTATTTAAATAGCATTAACGAAGAATAAGGATTTCTTAACTCTAATTATTAATGCAATAATTCTAGACCGTCAGTCAACAGGCTGATAGAGAAAGCGAAGGTGACTGCAATGTCAATGATCGAATTTCACGACGTCGAAAAGTATTATGGTGATTTTCACGCCCTCAAAAATATTAATTTAACGATTAATGAAGGTGAAAAAGTTGTTTTGATCGGACCATCTGGCTCAGGTAAGAGTACCTTGATTCGAACCGTTAACGGTTTGGAACGTGTCCAGTCAGGTCAATTGCTAGTCAATGGGTTTGATTTAGCCGACCGCAAAACGGATATGAATAAAATTCGCAAAAACGTTGGGATGGTGTTCCAACACTTTAATTTGTACGCTAACAAGACGGTGCTTGAAAATATCATGATTGCTCCCCGGTTAGTCTTGAAACGGCCGGAAGATGAGAATAAAAAATTAGCGATGGACTTATTAGATAGTGTCGGTCTGGCTGACAAGGCCAATAGCTTACCGAGCCAATTATCTGGTGGGCAATCACAACGAATCGCGATTGCACGTTCTTTAGCTATGAAGCCGAAGTGTCTCTTGTTTGATGAACCCACCTCAGCACTAGATCCCGAAATGATCGATGATGTGTTGAACGTGATGAAGAGTGTTGCCGAAGACTCCAGTATGACCATGTTAGTTGTGACCCACGAAATGGGCTTTGCTCGTGAAGTGGCCGATCGGGTTATTTTCATGGCTGATGGGGAAATCTTAGAAGATGATGCTAAAGAAAAGTTCTTTGATGGTCAGCCGTCTAATGAACGGGCCCGTCAATTCTTGAGTAAAATTATTACACACTAATTTGTAGGGGAGGACCACGAATGAAGAAGCTGAAACGACTAATTGGCGCACTCGGCATGCTTGCCATGCTAGTGGTGGTCTTAACCGCTTGCGGTTCACGGCAATCATTAGCAAAACAGGATGTTTTGACCAATGATAAAGCTATTAAGACGATTACGTGGGGTGTTAAAGCTGATACGAAATTATTTGGGTTGATGGACGTTAAAGATAATCAAATCAAGGGGTTTGACGCCGACATTGCGACGGCATTAACAAAGCGGGTGCTCGGTAAGAATGCTACCGCCAAGTTTGTCCAAGTAACGAGTCAAACGCGGATTCCATTGTTGAAGAATGGGAACATTGATGCCATTATCGCCACGATGACTATCACGCCGGAACGTGAAAAACAGGTTGATTTTACGAATTCATACTTTGATGCGGGGCAATCACTGTTGGTTAAAAAGGGCAGTGCCATAAAATCAGTTAAGGATTTGAATAAGTCGGGCACCAAGGTCCTTGGTGTGACCGGTGCAAACTCCGTTGAGAACATTAAGAAAGCAGCGCCTAAGGCTAAGGTGTTGGAATTATCCGACTATGCTCAGGCAATGACGGCGTTGAAATCTGGTCAGGGGGTCGCATTGACTACTGATAACGGGATTCTTTACGGTATGGCGTCGCAAAACCCAGGGTACGAAGTGGTTGGGGGCACCTTCACGAAAGAACCATACGGGATCGCTGTTAATAAGGGTCAGGAACCGTTAAAAAAGGCTCTGAATAAAGCGCTCAAAGAAATTGAAGCGGACGGGACGTACAACCGCATCTTGAAGAAGTGGTTTGGTAACGTGGCCGGCTTCGACTATAAGGAGGCGTCACGCTAATGGGATACATTCTAACGCACTATTGGTCAGAGCTGATTCAAGGACTCGGATATACGTTGTTATCCAGTGTGATTGCTTTGGTATTCAGTACGATCATCGGAACAATGTTTGCTATCTTTGAAGTTTTGCCAAGTCGTACGATGCGCATCATTGGTCGAGTTTATATTGAAATTTTCCGGAACATTCCATTGTTAGTTATTGCGATGTTCTTCTACGTGATCATTCCAATGTATGTTGCCAAGATTGATGGTTTTACCGCGGGGACAATTGGGCTAACAATCTATACCTCGTCATTCATTGCGGAAACGGTTCGGGCCGGAATTCAATCTGTTGATCCTGGACAAATGGAAGGCGCCCGTGCTAATGGGATGACGTACTGGCAGGCAATGAGTAAAATTGTCTTACCACAGGCATTTAAAATCATCATTCCACCGTTGGGCAACCAGTTTATTAATCTGGTGAAGAACTCTTCTGTCCTAGCTTTCGTGGCTGGGTTCGACTTGATGTACCAAGCAAATTCAATTGCGTCACTATCGCTTGATACGATCAATAGCTACGTGGTCGTAGGGGTCTTTTACTTAATCATTACGTTGCCACTGAGTTATTACATGCGGCACTTAGAGAAAAAATTAGCAAACTAGAAGGGGGCGACGATTCATGCAAAACTTTATTCAAGCGTATTCGTGGATAAATATCCGGTTCTTGCTCGAAGGACTCTGGGTAACGGTGGAAGTGTCCGTCGTTTCCATCATTGCCAGTTTTATTATCGGTTCAGTCCTAGGGGTGCTTCGGTACGTCAAGATTAAATATTTATCGGCAGTGGTTGGGTTTGTTGTTGACATTATTCGAAACTTGCCATTGATCTTAATTATCTTCTTTACTTACTTTGGCTTGCCACACTTGGGATTCAAGCCTGGTATCATTTTCGCAGCCATCCTCGCTATGACGATTTTTGAATCGGCCATGTTAGCCGAAATCATTCGTTCAGGGATTTTGGCGGTTGATTACGGTCAGATGGAAGGCGCCCGGGCTAACGGGATGAGCTATGTACAAGCGTTATGGCACATTGTCTTTCCACAAGCAATCAAGAAGACGATCCCAACGATTGTGAGTCAATTTATCTCACTGATTAAGGATACGTCGCTGGCAACCATTATTGTCTTACCTGAATTATTAAACCATGCGCAAATTATTTATGGTCAGAACTCAGCGTATATTTTACCGATGTTCTTAATGATCGCAGTCATGTACTTCATTATTTGTTACGCCTTGTCAATTCTGTCACGTGTGTTGGATAAGAAGTTAGCGTAATTAAACTGGTGGGATGATGGCTGAAATTCCTTAATGAAAAGACCAAACAAGCAATAATGCTTTGTTTGGCCTTTTTTATAAAAAATATTTAAATGTCTTGCAAAAAATAGAAGGCGTGATAATATAGTTAATGAAAACGTTTTCTATAAAACTGAAATTAAGGATTGTAACTCATACTCTTTGAGGCATTACCTTTTACTTGTTGAAATATACGGGTGAAGTGGGTGCCTCAAGGAGTTTTTTTGTATTGAAGGAGGTTCAGTGATGTTTGGAATTAAAAGAAAGAAAGTTGATGTCTTCGAGGTGGTTACACCAATTGAAGGTATTTGTATACCGATCACGGCCGTTATGGATGAAGTGTTTGCAAAGAAAATGATGGGTGATGGATTTGCTATTAGGCCGAGTGAGGACACTAATCAAGTTGTGGCACCGATTAGTGGGAAAATCGTTGCATTACCTGAAAGTAAACACGCTATTGGCATCATGGATGAGACTAGGGGCGTGTCTGTATTGGTTCACATTGGCCTAGATACAGTTGGCTTAAATGGTAGAGGCTTTACGGCACACGTCAAATTAAATCAAGAAGTTAAAGCAGGGACCCTATTAGTGACGCTCGATCGCCAAACGATGGCGACCGCGGGATTAGATATGACCACCATAGTTGTCTTTACAGAAGGTTATACGGGCGAAGTGCCACTTGGCAGTAAGCTTCATCAACAATTAGCAGCCGGCACACCAGTTTTAAAGCAAGCATAAACTATGTAAAGGAGTGCGAATTAAAATGCGGGTGGTGAAGAAAATTAATAACAACGTGGTCGTTTGTCTTGATCAACATGGTGAAGAATTGGTCGCCTTTGGTAAGGGACTAGGATTTCAAAAAGTCCCGTATGAGCTTACTGATATGACTAAAGTGACGATGACATTTTATAAATTAAACTATCAATATTATCAATTACTAAAAGAAATACCCACTGAAATCTTTGATTTGAGTGCGGCAATTGTTGAGCGAGCGCAGGCACTAATTCCAAGAATTTTGAATCCAAATATGATTTTTAGCTTAGCTGATCATATTAACTTTGCAATAACGCGACTAACCCATTATAAAAGCGCCCAGTTACCATTTTCATATGATGTGGAGCAATTATACCCACAAGAAACGGATGTTGGGTATTACGCCGTCAGGTTAATTAATCGACGGCTAAATATTCAATTACCAGTTTCAGAGGTCACAGCAATTGCCATGCATTTTGTCAATTCTCAGACTAATGATTTAGCGACCAATTCAAGTGTAAATAGCGACGATGAAATGATAAAAATCATCACAAAAATTATTGAACAAGAATATGAGCTTAGAATCAATCAAACCGAATTCACATACAACCGGTTTGTCATGCATTTACGTTATTACATTAAACGGATGAAGAAACATGAGCAAATTTCTGAAAATGATAATTCTAAATTATTCAATACGATGAGGCATGATGAGCCTGAAATTTACTTGGTAGCAAAGCGAATTGCAGACTGCGTTGATAGTCAACTTGATACTAATAGTAATGATGATGAACTTTTCTACCTAATGATATATGTTAAAAGAATCGTTAATAAAATAAATACTCAAGCGTAACCGTTAATTAATGGAGGTGTATGCGACATGAAAAATAAGGATAAACAGTATGAAAAAGTGGCGAATGGTGTACTGGAAGCAGTTGGTGGTAGTGCGAATATTTCTTCGGTGACACATTGTATGACCCGATTACGTTTTAATTTGAAGGATGAAAGTATTCCTAATGATGGTGAGGTACAGAATATTCCAGGTGTGATTGGTGTCAATCGCGCTGGTGGCCAGTATCAAATCATTATTGGACAAGCAGTTAGCAAAGTTTATGATGCGTTACTTACGGTGGGGAATTTAACTAGAAACGCGCCAATTCCAATTAATGAAGATTTAGATAATCGACCTAAAGAAAAGTTAACGTTTAAGTCTGCGGGAAATATGATTCTAAATAAATTGGCTGGATGTTTAACACCATTGATTCCGATGTTGATTGCTGCATCAATGTTTAAAATGTTTGCGGCCATTTTAGGACCAAGTATGTTCAATATTCTTGGTACTAAAACATCGTTGTATCAGTTATTTACGTTGGTTGGTGATGCTGGATTCTACTTTTTTCCAATCATCTTAGGATATACAGCTGCTAAGCAATTTAATACGTCACGGATTATTTCAATGTTTTTAGGTGCAATTTTGATTGATCCTAATTTAATTAAAATTGTGACTGCTGGAAAGGCATTTAATATCTTCGGTATCGCAATGCCATTAGTTAATTATTCAAGTACGGTCATTCCAATTATTTTGTCGGTTTGGGTAATGTCGTATATTGAACGGTTCTTTAAGCGTTATGTACCAGAGTCAATTAGTACGATTGTTATCCCAACGTTGACGATTGCAATCATGTTGCCGATTTCGTTATGTATTTTAGGCCCAGCGGGAAACTTTATCGGCAATTACATTTGTACAGGAATATTAGCTTTTGGGAAATTAGGTGGCTTGCCAACGATGATCGCGGTTGGAGTGGTTGGTGCCTTATGGGAAATCTTGGTTATGACCGGGATGCATCTCTTAATGCTTACGACGATGATGATGATTTTTGCGCAATCGGGCCATGAAAACTTTGTCACACTTGGCGCAGTTGCTGCTAGTATGTCGGTCGCGGGCATGTGTTTAGGTGCGGCCTTACGAATTAAGGACCAAGATCAAAAGACCCTTGCTTGGGGTTATTTAATCGCTAGTATTATCGGGGGTGTGACTGAACCGGGATTATATGGACTAGCAATTCGTTATAAGCGACCATTTATTGGCATGATGATTGGCGGATTTTGCGGTGGCTTATATGCTGGCCTGACAACAGTTACAGCTTATGTCATGGTACCTGTTGCAAACTTTTTATCTTTAACTGCGTATGTTGGCGGGCAAACATCTAATGTGATTAACGGTGTGGTTAGTGGCGTGATTGCGTTTGTAGCAGCTGCTATTGCAACTTATGCGATTGGTGTTGAAGCCAATACAAACAAACAGGGGACTAAAGAATTTAAACTAGTGGAGGCTTAAAAGCTAATGGAAAGAAAAGTAATCGTTCGAGCTGATGATTTAGGTTATTCCGATGCAGTTAATGTTGGGATTGCACGAACAGTTCACAACGGGTTAATTAATAATGTGGGTGTTATGGTCAATATGCCAACGACGATGTCAGGATTAGCCATGATTAAAGATGCAGGGGTTTGCTTAGGTTTGCATACTGTTATATCTGCTGGCCGGCCATTAACAAATCCAAAATTGATTCCGAGCATCACTAATCCAGATGGTACCTTTCGTCATTCCTCGGATTATCGGGCGGCTATTCATGATTTTGTCGATCTTAATGAAGTTGTTTTGGAAATCGAAGCGCAATATCAAAAATTTGTAGCGTTAGTTGGTCGCCAGCCTGATTATTTTGAGGGTCATGCGGTAGTTAGTGATAACTTTGTTAAGGGATTGGAAATTGTGGGTGAACGTCATCACTTAAATATTTTACGCTTTGCAGCAGGCCCAGATAGTCCGAGTGTGCTATTTAAGGGAAAGGTATTACATGTTTTTATGGAAAGTATGGGCAAAAACTATAACCCTTATGAAACGTTGAAACGTGCGGCACTAGCCCAATATAATGACGGCTATGCTATGATGGTTTGTCATCCTGGCTATTTGGATGACTACTTATTACAACATTCAAGCCTGACAGTTCCCCGGACGCAAGAAGTCGCAATGTTAACAGATCCTCAAATGCAGGAATGGTTAGAACGACAGCAGATCAAATTAATCAAATATAGTGAGGTTTAATTACTAAGCGTTAAGGTAATCGGTAAGCAGATTAAATTACTTATTCAATGCGCGTTGCAAAGCATAAAAAGAGCGTTGCTACTGAAAATATCTTCAGTAACAACGCTCTTTTACAAGTTATCAAGAATTTAAATTAAGCATTTTGATTTTGCTGCTGCTTCCAATAATAGATTGGGAACCCAACGGCCACGATAACCAAGGAAATCAGTACACCAGATAAGTCTGAGCCAATTTCACTGATAATCACGAACAGTGCGCCCAGAATCGCAATCAGCGGTGTGATCGGAAATCCGGGTGTCGAGAATGGTCGCTCAGAAGCTGGGCGTCGTTTTCTTAAAATAAAGACACCAACGAAGGTTGCCACGTAGAAGCAGTAGACCGTGAAGATACAGAGGTCCGATAAGCGATCTGGATTAAAGAACAGGATCATAATACTAGCATAAACGAGAATGGCAATGGTTGCGGCGATCGGCTCGTGTGATTTTTTGTGCAAGTAACTGAGTTGTTTAGCGAATGGCAGCTGATTCTGAGCAGCCATGGCGTACACGATGCGGGGGAAGGTCATAATCTTGCCGTTTAAACAGCCCACCATCGAGATGATAATCCCAATGTTCAGTAGGCGCCCGCCAATTGTGCCAAACGCCGCTTGGGCAAAGTACAGCGTCGTTTGTTGCCCGAGTTTGTGGATCGTTGCCGCGGGTACGAAGTGGAGAATCCCATAGCTGACTAAGGTATACGCAATCAAGACCATTGAAATCCCTAAAATAATGGCTTGTGGTAATAACTTCTGCGGGTTCTTGATTTCGCCACCCAAGTTAGCGACTAAGATCCAGCCATCATAGGCAAAAAGTGTTGCGAGGACGGCAACCCCGAAACTACCCGTTGATTGGGTAATTGTATGTAAAGACTGTCCCAGCGCATTCTGATTACCATAGAAGAGTCCAAAAATAATAATAGCCGCAATCGGTAATAATTTGCCCAACGTGGTCGCAATTTGAAATGCGGCGCCCCAACGGTTTTCGAACATGTTGAGGATTCCAATCAGGACGATGACGCCAATCGAGAGTGGCGCCTGCCAACCCGCCTGCAGGTTGAAGAAACCAACTAGTAATATACCAAGGTAAGCGCTAATTGAAGCGATGATAGCGGGACCGTAGACGGCGATTTGCATCCAACCAGAGAGAAAGCCCCACAATTTACCATAGATTTGTTCCATGTAGACATAGAGCCCGCCCGTATGCGGCATTTGGGCACCGACCTCGGCGATTGTTAAGCCCGCGGTCAACGTAATCAGTCCACCTAGTAACCAGGCGAGTAACGCAGCGCTCGGTGAGCCCGCACTATCAAGGACTGATGATTGCTTGAAGAAGATTCCTGACCCAATAACCGTACCAACGACGAGTGAAAGTGCTGACCAAAAACCGAGTGAACGGTTCAGGGTCGTTGCTTGCTTTGTTTCCTGCATTAACCTGAAATCCTCCCTTGAAACAACCAAATTCTAAATGATTGCACTTAGCATACCAGAGATTAATGGTGATGACAATCAAATATCGTTGGTTGTGGCCGGTTTTTCGCCTAAAATCCGAACTAATAACGATATTTTAATAATAAAGTTCGATAAGACTCAAAATAATCAGTGTTATTCGGTTGGTGATTCGAGTTTCGACAAAATAGGATTGGGCGGCGTGGTGGCTTTAAATTAATTTATTTATCTTCCTAATATTAGCAGGGTTATTTAACGGGTCAGGTTAGTCATTAACTTAGTCATTAATTGAGTTAGTTGTGCCCAATCGGATTGATTGAGACCACCCTTAGCAGTCAATAAATCCGGCAAATCATTTAAAGCAATTCGTGTTGCGGTTCCCTGAGGTGTCAGAGTGAGCAAGATGCTCCGTTCATCTTGGGGATTCCGATGACGTGTAATTAAACCAGCTTGGGTCATCCGCTGTAGCACGGGCGTCAGCGTTCCCGTACTTAAATTTAGCTGGGTGCTCAACGTTTTGACCGTGACAGCGTGCGGCGGTGTCGCATAGAGTGCGACTAGAACCAAGTATTGTGGATAAGTGAGTCGGTGTGCTGTCAAAGTTGGTTGGTAGAGGCGTTGAATGGCATGGACTGTTGTGTAGGTTGAAAAACAGACGTGGTCTTCAAGGGGGCGAATTGTGGTTGTCTTCATGATAATTACCGCCTTTCATGCGATGAGTATTAAGTGCGGAGACGTTCTAATAATGATTGTGCACAATCGATTGATTGGATTATAGCACATTCTGACAATCTGTGGGCCTAGTTGCCCTAGTGCCGGTGGGATCTTATGGTCTGGTGGTCACGTTCAGTATGCAAACTGATGATTGTGGGTACCACTTGCAGTGACGTCATGGTAATAATTTTTGGTTCCTTCCTAAAAATACAGTATAATGCTACGAGTAGGTAAGAGAGTGGGGTTAGATTGATGGTAATTGCAATTGTGGTGTTGTTGATGCTGCTCAGCATCGGCTTATTTGGGTTGCTGTTAGCCGGTGCCAGACGGCAAGCAGCGCCATTTTTTGACCACAGTTTTGGTTTCGGCATGGTTATCGGGGCCGTGACGGATTTTCTTGACACACTTGGTATCGGAAGTTTCGTCGTGTCCACGGCAATTTTTCAAGCGAGCCATTATTTAAAGGATGAACGTAAGCTACCTGGAACTTTGAACACGATGCATGCGATTCCGACCGCGTTTGAGGCGTTTTTCTTTGTTACAGCAGTTGCGGTCGAGCCAGTGACACTGATTAGTTTAGTTTTAGCAGCAACACTCGGCGCATTACTGGGTAGTGAAGTCATGACGAAGCTTAATCAGCGGTGGATTCAGTTAATCATGGCCGGTGCGTTAGTCATCACTGCTTTACTGATGGCAGCGAAGTTATTAGGTTGGATCAGTTTGCTGGGAGTTGCTAATCAGGCGACGGGGCTATCCGGTTGGAAATTATTGGTCGGCATTGGTGGCAACTTTATCCTAGGGTTACTGATGTCAGCCGGAGTCGGACTGTACGCACCGTGTATGGTAATGGTGTATTTTCTGGGATTGACCCCGATTGCCGCCTTCCCAATTATGATGCTGTCGTGCGCATTGTTGATGCCGATTTCGGCAGTGAATTTTATTCGCCATGACCGCGTCGATTATCGCGGCTTATTCGGCATTATTTTAGGCGGTATTATTGGCGTGGTGGTGGCAGCGACCTTAGTTAAGTCACTGTCCTTAACAGCCCTGAGTTGGTTGATCGTCTTAGTGAGCTGTTGGACGGCCTTTTCGTTATGGCGTGCCGCGCAACGCCGGAAAAATGTGTTATAGTCAACGGTATGAGTGGTTAGGCTAACCAAGCCTAGCCACTTTTTTGTCGTTGTTTAAAATGATCGTCAGGCTGCTAGAAAAAATAACGGTCGCTGGTTGACAATTTATACAGCTGGCTGTATAAATGAAAGGGCAGGTGATTAAGATGAATCATGATGAAATGGTGGCGCGGCAAGTTCTGATTTTAGCTCGTCAAATCAAGCGGCGTCGCAACCAACATTTGCGGACGGTGGGGTTAACGACTCAGCAAGCGGATGCACTGACCTTTTTTACGGATCAGCCAGGTCGCACGGTAACCGCGTTTAAGACGTATCAGGAAATTACCCATCAGACGGCCAGGATGATCGTGCAACGCTTGCAGACGCGCGGATATGTACAATTAGTGGTCAGTCCAACGGATGCGCGTGCCAAGCAAGTGGTAGTGACCCCGAGTGGGCGTGCTAAACGCGAGCAGCTCCGTCAACATGGCTGGCAGACGAGTGCGCAAATGTTTGCCCATTTGGATGCCGAACAACAACAGGTATTTTTAGATTTGTTACGGCAAGTTAATCAGAATTTAGAAAGTGATGAGAATTGATGAAGACGCGTTTATATACGCCGGATGTAAAGTTAGTGTTAATGGCTAGTTTCTTCTTTTTAATGAGTCCAATGTTAATCAATCCCGTGATTGCAGGATTTGCGCACGGTATTGGCGCTAGTAGTGTGCTTGCCGGTACGATTGCCGGGTTAACGAATTTGACATCGCTAGTGCTCCGGCCACTTGCTGGGAATTTAACCGACCGGGTCTCTAAGTACCGTTTGACCTTCGTGGGGGGCTGTTTGTTGCTACTAGCTAGTTTAGGTTATAGTTTGACAACCAACGTGACGTTAATCATGTTATTGCGAATTTTGAATGGGTTGGGATATACCTTGTGTTCAGTTTGCATGGCAACCTGGATGGCTAGTTTATTGCCACCCGATCGAATTGGCTCTGGAATGGGCATTTATGGGCTAGCGAATGCGCTTGGAATGGCGTGCGGGCCGGCAATCAGTGTCTTCTTGTATCAACATTACAGTTACCAGAGTGTTTTTTGGTTAGCAGCGGGCTGTAGTTTACTGCTCATCATCATGATTCAATTCGTCGGTGATCATGGTGAACCAATTGTGACGCCTCAAACGGCTACGACTAAGCACCATATTCGCATCGTACAACCACGAGTAATCCCCGTGGCCTTGATTTTGCTTTTATTTTCATTACCATATTTTGCCACCCAAACCTATATTGTCAGCTACGTCGCTGCACGGCATTTTCATGTGGCAGCGGGGGTATTTTTCCCGGTGTACGCGGGTATTTTATTAGTATTGCGAATTATTCTCCGCGATTGGTTCGACCGGGTGCCATTTAAACGGTTCATCTGGTTATGCTTAATTTTTAATCTATTAGGATTGATTGGCTTAACTGACATGAACAATTGGGCGATGCTACTGCTGGGTGCAGCAGGACTGGCCGCCGGATACGGTTTGATGTTTTCAATTTGCCAAGCTAAAGCATTGATGCTCGTGCCGAAAGCTGATCATGGGCTAGCCAATAGTACGTTTTATATTGGCTGTCTCTTATACACATCTC
>NZ_JAKZEQ010000039.1:0-32919 GCF_022549155.1 Lactiplantibacillus sp. ME-2 | reverse complement strand
CCTGAAACCCCTGAAACCCCTGAAATACCAGGGGAACCGTCAGCGCCAGGGACACCTGATCAACCAGAACTGCCGGAAGTTCCTGAACAATCAGAACAACCGGGAACTACTGAACACCCTGATACTAGTGATCCTAACAGTGGTTTAACGGGCGCAAACGCTGGTTCCAGCAGTCAAAGAGAACAAGCAAACACGATAGTGCGACCAGAATTTAACGGTGGTTTAGAGAAGCAAGTGACCACGGTGTTTCGTGATAAATTGAAACTGGACACGACTGAACGCAATGAGGGCAGAATTGATGGTAAACGGTATGCTACGGTTGATACAGCTGAACCGGAAGTGGTTATGGCCCCAGTCAGTCATTCAGCGTCAGTAGCTGGTGAGTTACCGCAAACTAATGAACGAGTTAATCGCTTCGGGTTGCTGGGACTCATGATGTTAATGGTGACTGGTTTAGCCAGCATCGTCGGCATTAAACGTCAGCAAGGTTAATTAATAAAGGAGTGAGAAATTAATGGAACAAGTGAAGAAACGGTACAAGATGTACAAGAGTGGTAAGATGTGGTTGTTCGCTGGAATCACGCTCGTTACGTTGAACATGAATGTGGTGACGGGACGAGCAGATGAATCAACACACGTAGAAGCATTGACTGAACCGGCAGTGGCAACTTTGTCTGAAGGTAACACTGAGCAGCAATCCCCAGTAACCGACGCCATGGATGAATCCGCAATGAGTGAACTGGTAACTGAAGCTCAACCAATTAAAGTGCAGGCCGCTGAAGAACAGTATACTGATGAGATTGTCAATCAATCTGATGATGAGCATGCGAATTCTGATCAGGTCAGTGTACCGGTCACGGATCAAGTTGACAGTGAGACCCCCGTTCCGTCAGACGAACATACTGCAACACTTGATACGCATCCGAACCAATCGACAACTGATGATTCTGAACAGCCAGTTAGTGCCGACGAGCAGTCGCAAGATATTGACACGGATAGTACTGCAAAAGTCTTGTCGTCGCAGCATAAAACGGAAACCATCAATGAGCGGGGAAGCGGTGATTTGGCTGGCGTGATTCGAAATCCAGAACGCCCACATCTCACGGATGGTTATCGCAACGATGATATGGAAGACGATGACTCGATGGCCGGCATCTGGGGTGCTGGTTACAACGCCGATGGCATTAAATGGCATTTTGACGCGGATTCTGGTGTGTTAGTGTTGGACGGTGGCGATATTTACGATTGCTATGGGGATAGTCCGTGGCAATCAAAATCGTGGGTGTTACAAATAGTTAAAGTTGTGATTTCAAAGCCAATTCGCATTATAGGTGATAGTGGGGGCTTCTTTGAAAATTTGACGAATGTTGAACACTATGAAGGGCTTGAAAAAATTGATGTTAGTTCTGCGACGGATTTAAGATATTTCTTTTCAGAAAATACGCATGTTAAGGAGCTAGATTTGAGCAGCTGGCAGGTGGGAAATGTGACTGATATGTCTTACCTGTTTTTCAATTCTCCAGGGACTAGCCAACTAACGACAATCAATATTTCAGGGTGGGACACTCGTCGAGTAAGTGAAGCGGACTACATGTTTGGTCCCAATGAAAAGTTAACTCGTATTATTGGTATCGAGAATTTGAACTTTGAAAGCCTAAAAGAAGCAGGCGGTTTGTTTATCAAAACGGGGTTGTCGGAGCTAGACTTATCCAAATGGAAGACTGATAGCCTTGACAATATGGCTGCTTGGTTTATGGACATGCACAACTTAACCAGTGTTAAATTCGGGTCTCAGTTCAAAACAGATCAGGTTACTTGGATTCATTTGCTATTTTCAGGATGTTCCAATTTAACTGAGGTGGATCTATCTGGTTTTAATTTGCATCGCGTTGAACAAAATCTCGACATGTTTGCGGGATGTGAGCGTCTACAAAAAATTACACTTGGTCCGGATACTGATTTGACGCCAGCCAAAATCGAGTCGGTTGGGCTAATGGACATTGAAGCTAATGACCAATATACCGGTTACTGGATAAATGTAGCCAATCCCCAGCAACGGTTAACTAGTGCTGAACTGATGAATCTGTATTCAGGAAAAAATACGCCGATTGGAACCTACATCTGGGAAGCAAACCAAGCAGTTATCGATGCCAACGACATTACCCTGGAAGTTGGCGATGATTGGAACTGGACGGACAGTATCGAGAGTTTAACCGACCAATTTGGTCAAAAAGTCGATGTTCAGGCCCTCTATGTGGCTAATCCCCAGGCTGTGAAACTATCGGGTGACCGAGTAAATACAAGTCAGCCGGGTACTTACCAGGTCACTTTCAAGTATGCAGGTAAGACGGTCACTGCTTTGGTGATCGTGAAAGCTGACCAGACAAGTTTGACTGTCCATGATACAGAGTTACACGCTGGTGGCACTTGGCATGCGCAGGACGGTTTTGACGGGGCGACGGATAAAGACGGTCACGCCATCGACTTTAACGATGTGACGATAACAGGTGAAGTGAACACCATGGTTCCGGGTGATTACCAGATTACTTACACGTATGGTAGTCAGACGCAGACGATTACTGTAACTGTTAAGGAAAACCAAGCCAGTTTGAACTTATATCAAAACCACGCAACGGTGCATACGGATGGGCAGGGAACCAGTACTTGGCAGCCCCAAAGCAATTTTCAGAATGCCACTGATAGTGATGGTCAAACGTTAGACTGGTCGGCCATTGAGGTCGTTGGAACGCCAGATTGGACTACAGCCGGGGACTATCGGTTGACGTATCAATTTACTGACAAGACTGGTCAGTTGGTGACGGCAACGATGACGGTAACGGTGGTTATCGAGGAGGCCGACGAACAGGCGGAATCCCAAAGCGATTTACAGATTCATGATTCAACTATTACTGTCGGTGAGTCGTGGCAACCAAGCGATAATTTAGTCTTGGCTACGGATGTTAATGGCGGTGAATTGTCGCTTGCTGACCTAGTCGTAACTGGCACGGTCGATACTAATCAAGCCGGTGTTTACCAGGTGACTTATCAGTATACGGATGCGAGTGGTCAAGTTTTCACTCGCGTGGCAACAGTCACGGTCGTTGCGGCGAGCGATGGCGATACGAATACTGAACAGCCAGGCGCTACCAATACCAATGACGATGTGAACGGCGGCTCGACTGGAAGTATCGATGGTGATGATCAAGCAGAAATACCTACGGATGATGCTGACCAGATGGAGGGTGATGCGGCTGACGTTGATGCAAATGCAGTTATTGATGACGCAACACCCGCGGTTGGCACGAATCATGGAAAGGGTGCGGATCGTAATTCTGGCATGCAAACGACGGCTAATGGGGCTAAATCAGTAGTCACTTCATGGCCACATCGGAGCCAGATGACCAACACAGCTAGTCTGCAACACGCGCAAACTATCGTTGGCGGTCATCATCAAGAATCACGGCCGACTGAATCAGCTTCGATAGCTGTTCAGCCTGTAACGGTCAAACTCGGCACATCGGCTTTACCGCAAACTGGTGAAGCGCCAAGTCGTGCAAATGTGATGGGAACAGTGCTATTGGGGTTGACCATGTTCGGTAGTTGGCTCGGATTTCGGCGTGTGAAACGCCATTAAACAACGTGCTCGAAATCGTAAGGACTGAATAAAAGTGATTACGGTGATTGTGATTTTCGGTATCAGCGTCAGGATGATGTGTCGATAGCAGTTAATAAAAGAAACGCTTCAAGAATTAGTCATGAATTCTTGAAGCGTTTCTTTGCTATTCACTCAATCAAACTAGTCAGGTTACTGAACTTTAGCAACGAGTTGTTCAGTAAATGAATCCAGGGCTTTTACATCATCAGCTTCTGGTGCAAGGTTAACGAACACGTCCTTGGCACCCTGAGTAGCCCCAGCCTTCTTCAACGCGTTACTGAAATCGGTGACGGCGCGGCAATAATCATCATCATAGAAAGTATCGCCAGAGCCGGCACAGCCGTAAATCTTACCGGTTAAATCCAAATCCTGTAAGTCCTCGTAGAAGTCGAGTCCCTCTTCAGGGAGGGCGCCCTCATCGTAGGTGTAAGGGACGACAACACAAATATCAACATCGTTGAATTCAGTTGCGTCGGCTTGCGAGATTTCTTCTTTGGCAACATCGACCCCAAGCTTTTCAAATTTTTCAGTAATAATATCGGCAACGTCTTCGTTGTTACCGGTAATGGTAGCAAAAATAACTTTCGCAGTAGCCATATGAACTCCTCGCTTTCAAATATCTTGATAAGCCGATTATAGCAGAGTTTTAACCTTAATTTAAGGTATTGGGCAGTTATTCACAAATCCGCTTGACCAGTGGTTTCTCAGTAACCAATTCCATGCTATAATTTAACTATTAATGGTTATTTTACCGAAATTGATAAAAATTTTTGGTCGGCGCTTAACCAGGAATCTAATGTAAATTATAAATTGGCGAGGAGCGTTGGTTTTGTCTAGAAAAAATAAAAAAGAAGGATTGGGTAGACGGCTCTGGAATTCGATTACTGAGCCAATTCCCGACGATGATAGTACTGAACAAGATAATGAACAGATCCCTTTGGCCTATGATCTGAAAGACTCGGCCGCATCAAAGGCGGACGAAGCCGAAACAAAATCAACGGTCAATATTCCCCGCTCGACGGCGAATAACAGTGCCGAAAAGCAACCTGTTGACGCAGTAATTGAACCAGAAAAGGTGGCTAAAAAAGCGCGCCATTCCGGAGACAATCGCCAGGCTGTAAAACAATCGGCGGCACCCGTCAAGCATGGGGCGACTAGTGCGGTTAAGCAAAAAGGCTCGGCTGGTTCTCAGTCGTCGTCAAAGGCGGAATCCGCGCAAATAACTAAAAAGTCCGCCGCAACTAAACCGGCCTCAACAGCAAGTCAGGCGGCGCCAAAGACGGCCAGCGCGGTCTCATCACAGGCAGTAAGTGACCAGCGTTCCAAGCACGCAGCTTCGACGACAGCTAGTGCGGCTCAATCGGCACCAGCGCGGGCCGCTAAGGAAGCGTCACAAGCAACCAGCACCGCAGTGTCTGATCAGAAGCGTGTGGCTAAAACAACAGCAAGTACCAAGGTTCATCAGTCGGCAGCAACGTCGGAAGTTCCAATGACGCGGATGGCCCGGCGTGCTAGTCAGGAAGCTGCCAGTCAGGCCAAGACGCACAGTCAACAGTCTAGTGCTTCGACATCGAGTGCCGCGGCCGCCACATCTGCGGTAGCACAATCCACGGCCCCGAAGTCCACAGCCCCCAAGTCAGCGACATCAAAGGCTGCGGTATCTCAGGCCACGGCCACAACCGCTAAGGATCCGCAAGCGACTGCTGCTAAACAGCCGAAGGTCGAAAGGCGCATCCCAGCTGATCATATTCCACCGGTTGCTCGTAAACAGCAACCGCGGATTGCGGTCAAGGGGACGGAACAAGCGGATGATGACACGCAGCCTGAGTTACCATTATCACGTGAAGAGTTGTATGGTGATCAGCAGCCCAACGGTGGCAAGCAGCCCAATAAGCCAACCATGTCACGGGTCGCTCGGCACGAAGAACAGCGGCTACCACATGATGATCAGCCGGATGACGACCGTGACTTTTCTGAGTTAGAAACGGATGAAAAGAATCCACATCTTAAGAAGCCAGCTCGGCGCTATAACTGGAAGTTGATGTTGGCTGGTGTTGCGATTCTGGTTGTTGCTGCTGGTGGAGCTTTCTTCATGTGGAACCATGGGCAAGCCACTCAAGCTGCGGCACGAACCAATGCGGAAAAGATCGTGGACCAAGTTTATACATCATCAGCCCAACGGGACTTGCGGGCGAGTGCCTCAAGCTCGACTTTGACCAAGTTGCAAAATAATATTGATAATATGAAGGATTCAAGTGAAAAGACCCGTTTGCAGAAACAGCATGATACGGCTGCTAAGATGTTGACGGTCCGGACTAGTTACCAAGATTTACGCAACGCTAAGGGGTTACTTAAGACCGACGTGACCATGGACACCATTACTAAGGGTCAGCAGCGGTTGACGACTGCTGGCTTAACGAGTAGTAAGCCGTACTTTGCTAAGAAGTATGACAAGTTGTTTACGACAACGGGAAAAACGGTTAAGAAAGTGGTCAGCTATGATGCTGATTTTCAAAAATTATATAACAAGAAAAATAAACTCAAGGCTTCGACCCCGTCAACGACAGTCGATAAAGTACTTGCAAACCTGAAAGCTTATCGCAAAAAGTCGCAGTTAGCGGCCGATGATTACCAGAAGTTGATTACGGATCGCAAGAAGTTGGCGAAAGCGAATAACGCATCGTCTTCAACCTCAAGTTCGAGCACGTATAGCTATAGTGAACCAGAATCATCGTCGAGTTCATCATATTCGACTTATAGTGAAAGTAGTGACAACAGTAGTTCGGCTTCAACGCATAGTTATAGCAACGATACGGACACGAGCTCGGCAACGTCAAGCTCAAGTACGCCTAGCTACAGTTATAGTGCAAACACCGATAGTAGCTCAACGACGAATTATGGAGATACGTCTTCAACAACGACCGGTGGCACTGCTTCTTCTACAGATGGTTATAGTACGGCAACGGACAATAATTAATTTTTGGGGGTAACAGACCAGTAAACTTGATGATCGACTGAAAATTTAAAAACCGGCCAGCTTAATTAATTCATAATTAAGTTGGTCGGTTTTTGGTCGTTAGTGACTGATCGACTCGTGTCAATAACCTGGGAAGCGTGCAGGCAGGTGAATATCCGAGCTGATTGGCCATTAGTTCCACTAATTGTCGTCATTCAAGGAGCGACTACTAGCTAGGGCGATTGACGACCGGTTTGCGGTAACTGTCAGACATAAAAGTGATGTAAATGGGACATCAATGTTAGAATGTAAATATAAAATTAATTATAAAGTGAAAGAGGCGTGTTTTGATATGGAAATCACAATTTTTGGTAAGGGCAACATGGGGCAAGCAATTGGTCATAATTTTGAAATCGCTGGGCACGAGGTCACTTATTATGGTTCCAAGGACCAAGCCACAACGCTCGGTGAAATCGTGATCATGGCGGTACCTTATCCCGCTTTAGCTGCGCTGGCTAAACAGTACGCGACTCAGTTGAAGGGCAAAATCGTCGTTGATATCACGAACCCCTTGAATTTTGACACGTGGGATGACTTGGTTGTTCCAGCTGATAGTTCGGCTGCCCAAGAATTACAGCAGCAACTACCAGATAGTCAGGTGCTCAAGGCTTTCAATACGACTTTTGCGGCGACGCTTCAGAGTGGGCAGGTCAATGGTAAGGAACCAACAACCGTGTTAGTTGCTGGTAATGACGATAGCGCCAAGCAACGCTTCACCCGCGCCTTGGCTGACAGTCCGTTAGAAGTGAAGGATGCAGGTAAGTTAAAGCGGGCCCGTGAGCTTGAAGCGATGGGGTTTATGCAAATGACATTAGCAGCCAGTGAACAAATCGGCTGGACCGGTGGCTTTGCGGTTGTTAAATAATTGGTCAACGATTAAACCCAATTAGGTTAGTTACCGATTGGCGATGCTCGGGAGTGCGACTTTCGAACATCGCTTTTTTGTTGGTATTTTGCGAGCCGTTTGTCAGCAGTAGCGTCAAACATTGTGATTTAAACCAAACTGTGGGCTAAAAAAGGGTCAGCCTAACTTACTGGCCAATCTTAGCTAATATCCGGTTGTGGATCATTACGGTTCAAGTGAATGATAGTGGTATGATAAAAGTATTGATCAAGAAATTAGAAATGGGGTAATAAGTTATGCCAATGGTATTGATGGCTCAAGCAACCAAACCTGAACAGCTGCAACAGTTACAAACCACTTATCCGGACTGGACGTTCAAGGATGCGGCGGCGGTCACGGCGGCCGATTACGACCAAATTGAAGTCATGTATGGTAATCATCCGTTATTAAAGACGATCCTAGCGCGGCCAACCAATCAGTTAAAGTTTGTACAGGTCATTTCAGCTGGCGTCGATTATTTGCCATTAAAGGCATTGCAAGCGGCCGGGGTGGTGGTTGCGAACACGAGTGGTATTCACGCCGATGCGATTAGTGAATCGGTCTTAGCCGCGATGTTAAGCGTAGTCCGGGGGTACCATGCGGCCTGGCTGAATCAGCGCGGGGCACGGCAATGGGCCTTGCCAATGACGACATCTACCTTGACCGGGCAACAGTTGTTGATATATGGCACGGGCCAAATTGGGCAATCGTTAGCGGCTAAGGCTAGTGCGTTAGGCATGCACGTGATTGGGGTCAATACGACCGGTCACCCCGCTGATCATTTTCATGAAACAGTGGCATTTACCGCGACGGCTGACGCGTTAGCAACGGCTAACTTTATTGTCAACGCTTTGCCATTAACGCCAACAACGCATCATTTGTTTAGTACTGAATTATTTCAGCAGACCAAACAGCAACCGATGTTGATTAATATTGGGCGTGGTCCGGCGGTTGATACTACAGCGTTAATGACCGCCCTGGATCATCATCAACTCAGTATGGCAGCGTTGGACGTTACTGAACCAGAGCCATTACCGACGGACCACCCGTTGTGGCAACGAGATGACGTGCTGATTACGCCACATATTTCAGGTCAAATTGCCCACTTTCGGGCGACCGTTTTTCCAATCTTTGCGGCGAACTTTGCACAGTTTGTCAAAGATGGCACGCTGGTACGTAACCAAGTGGATCTGAATCGTGGTTATTAATTGAATATATGTAACGGTAGCGGCAATGTAAAAGCCGGTTGTGACTAGGACTTAGTCACAACCGGCTTTTACTGGTTTCATAATTATGAGTCATCGTTTATGGTTGCTTGAAATTCTCTGCCGTGCGATCATTGGGACCCTGCCCAATAGCCAAAATAAAGACGGTACTAATAATCAGGACACTGCCCAGAATGTCGAGCCAACCGAAGCTGACACCGAGTAGAACCACCGCAATGATGGTTGCGGATAAAGGTTCAAAAGCGTCTAGTAGACTGACAACGGTTGGCCGGATATATTGCAAACTTTGCAAGAAGAATAGGAAAGCTAACAATGTTCCAAACAGCACAACAAAGGTCAACTTGCTGATATTAAGCATAGTCAGTGGAATATGGATTGACCAGACTGGCTGAACGATGTTAAACAAGATACCCCCTAACAACATTGACCAGGTGTTGACGGTCATTGGGTCGTACTTAGTAAGTAGTTTGGTTGGTAGCAAGGTATTCGTAGCGGACGAGACCCCCGATAAGAGTCCCCAGATCAACGCCCAGACGGAGATGACTAGGGTCTGAGGGTTGCCGTGAGTCACGAGCAAGAATGAGCCCAGTAGTGCACAAATAATTGCAAGGCCTTCTGCACGGGTCGGCAATTGCCGATGAGCGACTAGCATCCACAGAGCAATGAACACGGGTCCCATGAATTGTAGAATTGTTCCGGTCGCCGCGTTACTAGCTTCAACTGCTAAAAAGTAGGTGAACTGAACCGGCATTAGACCCAATAGTGTGTAGGCCACGATCTGTAGGAGATCGCGGGGTTGACGCCAAATCGACCACAAATCAACATGGGTCAGCAAACTGACCAGTAATAGTGCGATTCCGGCACCCAGCATGCGAATTCCCGTTAACCAAATAGAATTAATATCGGTCGTATCAAAAAGTGTTTGTGCGACGGCTCCGGAAATCCCCCAGAAGGTCGCACTGATACTAGCAAGAAAGATACCTTTGAATTCCCGACTGACTTGCACAGCAAACCGCCTCCTCAGTAAAATCAACTTAACCTCCATTGTACATGATTTTGCTGAGAAAAGGGGAATCGGTTACGCACTTGCTTGTTGACTAGCCTGTTCGGTCGCGTTCTGAGCATTTTGTTCAGTAGTGTGTTCAGTTGTGGCACTGGTTTGGCGGGTGGTTTCGGCTAAGTGAACCAGATGGGTCAGAAACGCGTGCGTTTTTGCTTGGTAATGGTACTTTTGGCCGAGCTTGACGAGGTAGCCATTGATATAGTCGACTTCAGTTGGCCGATTATGAGACATATCTTGATACATCGATGGGTAGTGGAGGGGATTAGCCACTTTGCTGACGTAGTTGACAGAGGCGAGCTCTTCCGCGCGGGTATTCAACATGGTGACACCATCACGCTCACAGACATCATAGGCTTCATCGATCAATTGACGACTCAGCTCATCAGCCCCTGGATAGGCCGCGAATTCGCCCATCGTAATTTCAAAGAGGGTACAGAGGGTGTTGACCACTGAGTTGAAGACGACTTTAGCCAGCAAGGTGCCGCGGAAGTTCGTTGTTAAATTAGGGTGGAATTGGCATTTATCTAATTCTGTCACGATTCGGTGGGTCATTTCGTCAGGGTGTTCCGTATAATTGGCGAGATTCATGGTGCCGGCGCCGCGAGCTCCAATGAAGTCGACATCACCAGGGCCGTTTAAGACCGTAGCGACTAGTGCGGTCCCAGCTAATAATTTTTCGGGTTTGAAGTAGTGTAATAATTTTTCAACGTGACCCATCCCATTCATGCAAGTGAGCACGTACTGGCGACCATTAAAAGCGTGGGCCGTCCGAGTCAAAAAATCAGCAAGTTGCATCTGTTTAGTAAATACGACCCACACGTCGGGATCATCGTGATAATCTTCGGGAGTTGAGACTTTGACGGGAACTAAGTGTCAATTCTGGTGATCGCGCGACACGTAGACGCCACCTTGACGATGAATTTGATCAACATTTGCTTGCCAAGTATCCACAAAATCAACTTGATTGCCTGCTTCTTGTAATAACACACCGTAACGTAATCCCATGGCGCCTGCGCCGAGTACTGTAAAATGCATATGTATGACCATCCTTTAAAATGATTTATTAATAAATGAAAATAAAAACGTCCGACAGACGAAGTCGTCTGCCGGACGCGAGCGCGGGTTACCACCGGTATTCATCAGCAATTTACATTACTGACCTTAAGCACATCATGAAAGATGTACCACACGTTAGTGGGTGTTAACCAGTACGGGTTACTTGATTTCACCCATACAACTCACAGTCGATATTCGTGATACCGGATTAGGTCTGCTCACACCATCTCAGACTCGCTAAGGCTAACGACCGGCAACTACTGAACTGTTCAATGCTTTTTATCATCATTTATTAATTGTTCTCTAATTTAGCGGCTAGACTGGTGAATGTCAAGTAGTGAGATTGAATTCTTTGGTATATAAAGCTGATGAGGGCAAATAATGCTCTAAATAGCTTCTAAACTTAAGATTGTTTAGCCTTACGTGGTGAAAATGCGGTGGCTAGTTCGGCTTTGAAAGCGATTTCCATTATAGGAGGGAATAGCGTACAATTGGGAGTGTAAATAAGCCTTGTGCTAATTATGATTGCTAAAAAAGGCGGCGGTGCGTCATCTTTTTAATTTAAGCCCATTCAAGTCCGGCCAACCGGCTTACTCATCAGTGCGGATACGCCAATTTGCGTATTTACTGACGATGGCAGGATGGTACCGACTGATTGGCAAACCCAGCAAAAGCAGTCAAGCTGAATGTCACAGATGATCAGTTAGCTAGCACAACATATAGGTAAATACGTAGGAGGAGTTCAACTATGCCAAAATATTTAGTCTTTATGGACATTGACGGAACATTATTAACGGATCACCAATATGTCTCGGAGCGAACTCGAGCGACGATTGAACGGTTTCAGAAGCAGGACGTGTTATTTTACATCGCTACGGGGCGCATGTACGAGCTGGCGAAGATCGTTCGAGACAAAGTAAACGCTGACGTTCGTTTGGTGACGTCTAACGGGGCGGTGTTCGATGGTGCCCAGGGCCGTGAGCTAACCAAACTCGGGGGTGCTGCGGTTGAGCTTGCCTATCTGATTGCACGTCGTGATAACTTACCAATGATGTTGTTCACGCCAGACATGGCCTACTATACGGAACAAATCCCACGGTTCGTTGCTCGTAATGCGGCTAACTTTGATGCGGATGAAGTCTCGATTGGCTATGAAGAAGTGAAGAGCTTTACGCAATTAGCCACGATTGAGGACCAGATTACGAACGGCGTCATTCTCAGTCGTGAAGACATGTCACGGCTGGATTCTGCCCGCGAAAAGCTCACTAATAGTAAATTGTTGCGACTTTCATCATCGAACCCGAATAATATTGAGATGATTCCTCTGAATACGGATAAGGGGACGGCGGTCAAACAAATTCAACGTGAGCAACATGTCGATGCCGCCCACACGTTTGTCTTTGGGGATGGTTTGAATGACGTTGGGATGATGGCAGAAGCTGACTTATCGGTGGCAATGGGCAACGCCTTGCCACAAGTTAAGAAAGTTGCGAACTATGTAACTGATATGAATTATAATGATGGTTTGGCACTATTCTTAGAAAAATACTTCGCGGCCCACCCATTATCAACGACTAAGTAAGGTCAGCTTACAAGCATATCGGTGTATCGACGAGGACAATAAGGCCATTAAAAAAGCGATTCTCACGTGTGTGGGAATCGCTTTTGTGGTATTATTAAAATTTCGCTATGACTTAAGTGGTGGTAATTGACTTTTACGTCAAATTTGGCACACTTAGTATTGAAGTGTTTTTAGGAAGTGATAACTGTTGAAAATTGAAATTTTACCGACGACTACCACGGAAATTCCATTAGCAATTTTGTCGATGAGCAATCTTGATAACCGTGAGTTGAATCCAGCAATTGAAAAACAATTAGCTGCACAAGGGCTTGCCGTTGCTCAGCCGCAGAATGCTTTGGCAGACTTGCTTCAAGTGATTCACGCGCGCCATCCAGTGCAGATCAATGCGTGGGATATGAATACGCTTGGCACTGAGCAGGTTCAGCTTCATTTAACGGCACAGGGGGCCAGTCTTTCAGCGGATGCTACCACCCCAATCAGGCCTAATTTGGATAGTAAAAGCAGTCGCATTTTAATTGTAGTTGGCGATCCAGATGCAAGTGAAGCTTCAGTGCATGCAACTGGTCAAGAATTACAACGCAAAATCAAAGCCTTTTTTGGTATTCAGGCGCGCTTGCAATTTCCGAGTTGTACCACGCAACCTGTTAGCATCGAGACAACTAGGCCCGCTTCTTAGGGGTGATATTAATGTCGATCAACTTGAATTGCCGATTTTGGTAGTCCACGCGACTAACACTTGTATTTTTCAGGAGTCGGGTGGGAAGCTCACGGGGGCTGATTTGGTATAGGAATGCACTGAGAACCAGCCCGTGAGAAACGATAAGAATATTCTTGTCATGCTGACTATCCTGAGATTCATACAAACAGATTCGTCGTAGCGCGCTACTGATTCGATCCGTGACACCGACCAAAGTCTCGGCGCCACGAGTCTGGTCGAGGGAGTTAAAGACCCATAGTAGGGTGGCGAAGCGTTCACGACTCAACATCAACTTAACAAACGTTCCAATACCCAATTGTTTTTGGACTTGCTTGACGATCCACATGTTTCTGGTACCTTCAAGCCCACCGAAGTTAAATTCGCGTAAGCCGACGTCAATCGTCGGCTTTTTTATTTCAGGATGGAGTGCGGTGATAATGCGACTCGTTTGTTGTGCTCGGCCCAAGTCACTGACGTAAGCAGCGTCGAAATGAACATCTGCTAGCATGCGGGCTAACCGTTGAGCGGAGCGCACACCGGTATGTGTGAGTTCCGAATCATAGATGCCTTGTAAACGGCCGGCCGCGTTGAGCTTGGTTTGTCCATGACGGACTAAGTATAAGTGAATCGTAGCCATCGCTAACCCTCCCATCAAATTAATTAATATAGTCCAATTGTAAAGCGTTACTCGTCATTCAACAAGTCTTTAATTGTTAATTGCCACTTTATTTTGTCGCTGATAAAAGAGTTTGAGCAGCTAGTTTGTTTCGCGCCACGGTCGGTTTAATTGGCGGCGAAAGCGCATTTGAGGCTGCAAGTGGATGGCTACTAGCCTCGAATAATTGCGCATCTTCTGGTCATCGTAGCCGATTATGCTAGGTATCAAAAAATCCCCTAAAGGGTGATAGCTATTTCAGCTACCGACCTTTAGGGGCGATGGCAACGTAACGTTGCTACTGATTATTCCAATCTTCGTTCAAAACTTGCTTGTTTTCCTGCTTGAGAATCTTCATCATCTTACGACGAGCGGTGAAGAATGGAATTCCGATGTGAGCAAGGTTGCTTCGAAAACGCCAACGGTAATGGTAAGTCCGGTCCGGTACGTATTCGGAGGACTGTACGTAGTTAGCGTAACGAAAGGCAAACAACTGGTCTTCAAGAAAATCAATATCTTCGTTGAACTTGAGGTGGTGCGTGGTAATAATACTGCGAATGAATGCTTTATTCCACGAAAAACCGCCAACCGTGCCAAAGTTGATGTTGGCAATCAAGTCTTTTTGGTTGTATGTTTTGGCAGGACTCGGAACGGCTAAGTAACCGTAGTGACCGCATACAACGAGCTGGGTATCGGGTGCTGACCGGTAGGCGGCTAGGAAGGTTGCCAGAAAGTCTGGTTCGACCCAATCGTCGCCATCGACAAAGCAAAGGTACTTACCCTTAGCAGCAGCCATACCGGAGTTACGAGCTGCGGAGACGCCCCGGTTATGGGCGTGAGTGATCACGTGGAACCGGTCGTCGCCTTTGATTAACGCGGCAATCTGTTCACCAGTGTCATCAGTCGAACAATCATCAACCACGAAGACTTCAAAGTCTGTCAAGGTTTGGCGTTGTAGACTAGTCAAGCAGCTATCTATAAATTTGTGCTGGTTGTAAGCTGGTACAACCACTGAAAAAAGGGGTGCTGACACGCTAATTCCTCCATCATAAATTTGGATACTGTTACTAGTATACCCATAAATTGTGATGAAATTATAGTGAATCGTCTTTTTTTAGCCATAAATTAATTATTTGCAAGATTTGTCGTATGAAAATACAATGCGAGGTCGGGATAAACAAAGATGGTGTGAGAAAAATCTAGTAAGCCATTATTCTTATAATAGTTACAAGAATCCAAGGCCAAGTGAGTTGCGCCCTGTGCCAAATTCATTAGTTCGGCCTCTTCCTTGTTAAGATTGGTGAGTGAAAGATAATCATCACTGTTAGCAATCCCGATGCCGTAAGCTTCGTTGATGAAGTCCCAAATTGACGTATTGACAGCTTCGGTCGATAGATAGGGGACGACAGAGCGTAAGTAGTAGGCCTTTTCCAAACAATACAGTTGGTCGTGCCAGTAGCGGAGGCGAATGATACGATACAGTTCTTCGTCGACGGGAATGTTGAGTTTGCGGCTCAGGGCACTATCGCCGTGGATCGTATCAAAAGTCAGAATCTTCGAAGTTAAAGTCCGTGGGTGGACATGACTATTGAAGAGTGAGCGTGCTGACAGATTCACTACCGTTTTATGTTGAAGCTGAATATTAGTAATATAATATCCACTGCCTTGAACCCGACGCAGGAGCCCCTGCTGGTACACCAAGTCAATCGCTTTGCGAATAGTGTTGCGGCTAGCTTGGTAACGTTCCATTAATTGGGCTTCCGTGGGGAGTTTGACGGTAAAAATGCCGTCTTGAATGGCGGCAACGAGTTTGGTTGCAATGTCACGATACATGGTGTTCACTTCTTTCGAATATTAAGTTGTTATTTAATAATTTGTGGGTACAAATCAAATAAATTGCAGATATCTGATTAATAAGGCTTGTCAAATTTGTACCCATGACTTATAATTCTAATTGTAATGAAAGCGGTTTATTAAAGCAACCGCTGTAACATATAAATTTAAAACAATCTAGGAGCGTGTTTATTATGGCTGAAAGAACAATTATGTTGGTATGTGCCGCTGGGATGTCAACGTCATTATTAGTTTCAAAGATGCAAAAGGCTGCGGAAGCAGAAGGCATTGATGCAGATGTTTTTGCAACCGCTGCCAGTGACGCTGATGCGAAGTTAGCTGAAAAGAATCCTGACATTTTAATGCTTGGACCACAAGTTCGTTATATGTTAAGTGATTTCCAAAAGCGCGTTGATATTCCAGTTGAAGTTATCAACATGCAAGACTACGGCATGATGAACGGCGAAAAAGTTTTAAAGGAAGCCGAAGCATCAATTGCAAAAGCAAACTAATCATTAAATTGTAAGTGCTACCAGCCCACGGTAGATCAATCGCGGCCGGTGGCATTTTGATTGTGATGCACACGAATAAATGCTAAAAGGATGAGGGTAAATGGCAGAAGAACAAACAAAAGAAGTTGAAGCAAGTCTCGAAACCATTATGGGTTTGATCGTTAATGGTGGTAATGCAAAGAGTTCCGCTTTCGAAGCAATTAAAGCTGCTAAGGAAGGCGACTTTGAAACCGCTGATGCCAAGTTAAAGGAAGCAGATAACTTTCTAACCGAAGCACACAATTCACAAACCTCAATGTTAACGGCGGAAGCACAAGGGGAACATACCCACGTGTCATTGTTATTAGTACATTCACAAGATCACATCATGAATGCCATCACCTTCCGCGACTTAGCTGGTGAAGTTGTAGACGTTTATCGGCGTTTAGTTGCCGATGAGGCGAAGTAGTTAATTAATTTGAGCCTAGGCAAATACCTGCTGGTGTTGGTCTGGGCTTGTTTTTTCATTCATGCCGTGGTCGCTTATAATGGCAGACAGCTTAACAACGGTGACGTGGCGGTTACACGCTTTTCGTTAGTTAAGGTAACAAAGACTGTAACTCAGGGATAGCCTGAGCAGCATTAATGGAGGGAATTAGTTCATGACAAAAGGATACAAAATGCCCAAAGATTTTCTGTGGGGTGGCGCGGTCGCGGCCCATCAATTAGAAGGCGCTTGGGATGTTGATGGCAAGGGCGTTAGCATTGCCGATGTAATGACAGCCGGACGTAACGGGGTTCCCCGTAAAGTCACGGATGGCGTCAAAGATGGTGAAATCTATCCTAATCACTGGGGCAATGATTTTTATCATCGCTATCCAGAAGATGATCGATTATTTGAAGAAATGGGCTTTAAGTGTTTCCGGACGTCAATCGCGTGGACCCGGATTTTCCCGAATGGTGACGAGAGCGAGCCTAACGAAGCTGGTTTGAAGTTTTACGATGACTTATTCGATGATTTATTATCGCATGGCATCCAACCCGTTGTGACCCTGTCACACTTTGAAATTCCATACCACTTAGTGAAGGCTTATGGTGGTTTCAGCAACCGTAAGATGATCGACTTCTTTGTTCATTTTGCTAAGACTGTCTTCAAGCGCTATCAGGATAAGGTCAAGTATTGGATGACCTTCAACGAAATCAATAACCAAACAGCTTGGAGTGATCCGCACCCATTGTTACAAAATTCCGGCCTACAACTTAGCAAGGATGACAATTGGGAACAGGCGATGTATCAAGCAGCTCATTATGAATTAGTAGCGAGTGCCCTAGCTGTGCAAGCGGGCCACGCAATCAATCCTGATTTTCAAATCGGCTGTATGGTCGCGATGTGTCCAATCTATCCACTAACAGCTAAACCAGCGGATGTGATGATGGCGGAACGGGCCATGCAAAAACGGTATTGGTTCGGGGATGTCCACTGTCTCGGTGAATATCCAAAGTGGTTACCGAAGTACTTTGAACGCAAGGGCTTCGATATGGATATTACTGCTGCTGACTTGGCAACTTTAAAGGCTGGTACGGTAGATTACGTTGGTTTCAGTTATTACATGTCATTTGTTACAAAGGGTCGTGACGGTGACAGTGATTACGATTTCAAGGAACCCGATGACTTTGTTGAGAACCCCTACGTTGAGAAGTCCGATTGGGGCTGGCAGATTGATCCAACCGGGTTGCGCTATGCGATGAACTGGATGCAAGATCGGTGGCACTTACCACAATTCATTGTTGAAAATGGCTTTGGTGCTTACGATAAGAAGGAAGCCGACGGGAGTGTACATGACGACTACCGGATCAGTTACTTCCGTGATCACATCTTGGCGATGGAACAAGCGGTCGTACTAGATGGTGTTGATCTGATTGGCTATACACCGTGGGGCTGTATTGATTTGGTCTCAGCAAGTACTGGTGAAATGGCGAAACGGTATGGATTCATTTATGTTGACGCCGATGATAATGGTCAAGGCAGTTTTGACCGTTCTAAGAAAGACTCCTTTAACTGGTTCCAACAAGTTATTGCGAGTGATGGTGAAGATTTATAGTGAAAGGATGATAATGCATGGCAACAACGAGTGGTTTACGATCTGATTTCTTATGGGGTGGGGCGGTCGCAGCCCATCAACTAGAAGGCGGCTGGCAAGCTGGTGGCAAAGGGGTCAGTGTGGCTGATGTCATGACTGCCGGTGCCAACGGTGTTCCTCGTGAAATCACGGATGGTGTGATTGCGGGTAAGAATTACCCGAACCATGAAGGCATCGACTTTTATGGTCACTATAAGGAAGATATCAAGCTATTTGCTGAGATGGGCTTCAAGTGTTTTCGGACATCGATCGCCTGGACGCGGATTTTTCCAAATGGTGATGAAGAAGAACCCAATGAAGCGGGTTTGAAGTTCTATGATGATATGTTCGATACTTGCCGGCAATATGGTATTGAACCAGTGATCACGCTGGCCCACTTTGAAATGCCGTACCACTTAGTTAAGGAATATGGTGGCTGGCGTTCGCGGAAAGTCATTGACTTTTTCGTGCACTACGCTGAAACGGTCTTCAAACGCTATAAGAACAAGGTTAAGTACTGGATGACCTTCAACGAAATTAATAATCAGACGACTTATACGAACCAATTCCTGATGGCGACGGATTCTGGTTTAGTGTTGAAGCCCGATGATCCTGACGCTGAAGCTTTGATGTATCAAGCTGCTCATTATGAAGTCGTTGCCAGTGCGCTAGCCGTTAAGATTGGCCATGCCATTAATCCCGACTTCCAGATTGGCAATATGATCAACATGACACCGATTTATCCTGCAACTGCTAAGCCACAAGATATCATGCAAGCTGAAAAGGCTATGCAGCGGCGTTATTGGTTTGCAGACGTACAGTCATGGGGCTATTATCCAAATAATATGGAAGCTTACTTCAAACAGACTGGTTTCCGCCCTGATATCACGGCCGAAGACCGCCAAGTCTTGAAGGAAGGCACCGTTGATTATATTGGCTTTAGTTACTATAATTCCAACACGGTCGCCGCTCAGGATGATAACCCAAGTTACCACTTTGTCGGGACCGAAGCCGTTGATAATCCATATTTGAAGACGAGCGAATGGGACTGGCCAATCGATCCAGAAGGTTTGCGGTATTCTTTGAATTGGTTACAAGACCGCTATCACAAGCCAATGATGATTGTTGAGAATGGGTTGGGTGCCCGCGACAAAGTCGAAGCCGATGGTAGTATTCATGATCCTTACCGGATTGACTATTTACGCGCTCATATCAGTGAAATGATCAAGGCCGTTACCGAAGATGGGGTCGACTTGATTGGCTATACGCCGTGGGGGTGTATCGATTTGGTCTCAGCTGGAACTGGTCAGATGTCGAAACGTTACGGTTTTATCTACGTCGACAAGGACGATGAAGGTAACGGGACACTAGAGCGCTCGAAGAAGGATTCGTTCTACTGGTATCAAAAAGTGATTCGGACGAATGGGGCCGATTTGAAGTAGGAAACTCGTTGTGCTAGAAGACTACTGAATGATTATGCAGTTCGAACAACGATTATTAGTCAATTAATAACCACTAATTGAAGACGACGTTCAAAGTGAGTGAACTTTGAACGTCGTTTTTCGATTGCCTTATTAGCTTGTTTGATTGGCTAATCAACAATTATTGTTAATCAGTGCCTAAAGATTGTTTCTAAGTATCAAATATGGTTAAATGATGGACGAAGGTGATGTCATATTATCTAACATGAGTTGTGATTAAAAATCGTTAGATTCAGAGAAAAGCCACTAACTTAGGTTCGGTTGAAAGGGTCGGGTTGGGGGAGGCTTGTTGGCTCAGTGCGTGTTATATCGACTTATCGGCATTTGTGCTGATCGTGGTGACGTTTCAGTATGTTACCTAGTCTCGGAAGGTCGGAATAGGCTGAACGCATGCAGACGGCCATCGAAAACTGATAATTTTAACTCACGATACGTAATATGATGCAATTAAATGAAAAGGACCTGAAAGTATGGATACAACGGTAATGATTGAAGAACACCCACAGATTAAGGAATTGATGGCAAAACGACCAATTGTTTGGCAGAACCCAGATTATGGGAAGCGGGCGGACCTGCCGTTAACGCGGGCCGATATTTTTGACGCGGTCGCACGTTGGGAACGTTTCGCACCATTTTTGGCCGTTGCTTTTCCAGAAACGGCAGCTATGAATGGGATTATTGAGTCACCATTGTTACCACTTGAGCAGATGAAACCAGCATGGGAGGCTCTCAACCACCAGTCATTGGCGGGGCAGCTTTATTTAAAAGCTGATAGTCAGTTGCCGATTTCGGGTTCGATCAAGTCACGTGGTGGGATTTACGAAGTGCTCAAGTTTGCTGAACAGGTAGCCATGGCTCATACAGATTTAACGTACATGGATGATTACAGTGTCTTGGCAACGGCTAAGTATCACGAGTTATTTGCACAATACGGCGTCATCGTTGCATCGACGGGAAACTTGGCACTCAGTGTGGGCATCATGGCCGCAACGTTTGGATTTAAGACGACCGTTTATATGTCTCACGATGCTCGTCAGTGGAAGAAGGACAAACTGCGGGCAAATGGCGTCACCGTTGAGGAACTAAATACCGACTTTTCAAGTGTGATTCCGGTGGCCCGTGCCGCCGCGGCCAAGGATGACCATACGCACTTTGTTGATGATGAAGGTTCACGTGACTTATTCCTCGGGTACGCTGTTGCTGGGGTACGGTTACAACATCAATTAAAAGTACAAGGCATCAAGATGGATGCTGCGCACCCGGTCGTCGTTTATTTACCGGCCGGGGTCGGTGGCAGTCTTAGTGGCGTCGCTTTTGGCCTCAAGATGATTATGGGAGCCAATATTTACCCCGTCTTTTGTGAACCGACCCACGTGCCGTCCGTGACCTTAGGGATGATGACCAAGCTGAATGAAAAAATTGCTGTTCAAGACATTGGTTTAGATGGCCTGACTGCCGCTGATGGGTTAGCCGTTAGCCGGCCATCACGGTTGGCAGGCAAGGTGATGCAAACGCTATTACTCGGAACAGCAACATTTGAAGATGATGATTTATATCGTTATTTGACGAAGCTCGTCGATACCGAAGATGTAATGGTCGAACCATCCGCTGTAGCCGGCTTTACCGCGATCGCCCCCATCATGGCCCAATTTCCCACGCTTGCTGGCAAAGACGTCACCCACATTGTCTGGGCAACTGGCGGCGACATGATGCCGGAATCGGAGCGTCAGTTGGATTATGAGCTAGGACAAAAATTGCTGACCAAGATTAACAATCGTTAAAACATTGCTAACGCTTATATCAGTGCTGATATTTAATTAAAATGCGACATCCCAACAACGGGGTGGCGCATTTTTGTTTGCAGTGCGGTGACAAATGGGCTGGAAATAAAGTAAGTGAGTGACAACTCATTTTTGCTGTTGACAAACCGAGATGTACTGATTATACTAAAGCCATTAAGTGAGTGAGTATACACTCACTTCGAGAAAGAGGGTTATTAAAATGGCAACGGATTATGTCATCGCCAAGCAGGTCAGCAAGCACTTTGGTCATCAGCAAGTGCTTAATCAGATTGATTTGACACTGCCGGCTGGAATGATTTATGGCTTGATTGGGCCATCGGGAGCTGGGAAGACCACCTTGATCAAGAGTATTTTAGGGATGGAAGCTGTGGATAGTGGCACTGTTAAAGTTATGGATACGGTGATGCCCAATAGGGCGGTAATGGCACAAGTAGGGTATATGGCCCAAAGTGACGCCTTGTATGAGACACTAACGGCCCGTGAAAACCTGACCTTTTTTGGGCAATTAATGAGTGTTCCAAAAATAAAGTTAGCACAGATGATTGATTATGCAGCCGGATTAGTTGACTTGACGTCCCAATTAGACAAGCGGGTCAGTGGCTATTCGGGTGGGATGAAACGGCGCTTGTCGTTGGCAATCGCCCTGATTCAGGATCCCCAATTATTGATTTTAGATGAACCGACCGTTGGGATTGATCCAGAATTACGGCAACAAATTTGGACCGAACTAAATAAGCTCAAGGATACCGGTAAGTCGATGCTCGTGACAACGCATGTCATGGACGAAGCAGAACGGTGTGATTATCTCATGTTGATTCGGCACGGGATTGCGCTTGCTGAGGGGACACCCGCGGCACTGAAACAACAGTATGCAGTAGATACGATCGAACAGGTCTTTTTGAAAGCGGGGCGGATGCAAGATGCGAACGATGGCAATCGTTAGACGAGTTTTTAAGCAAATGTTACGTGATAAGCGTACCTTGGCGCTGATGTTTTTGGCACCACTCTTAATTATGGCGTTGATGTATTTTTTGTTTCAAAATAACACGACTCAAGTGGCGACTTTAGGTGTTCACAATGTTGATCATCAGGTGGTCAAAGCCATTAATACGAAGCATGTCGATATTCACCATTACAGTAGTAACCAGGCAAAAGCGATGATTAAGCAGCATGATTTGGATGGATATTTGACGCAAAAAGATGGCAACTTAACGATCACGTATTCTAATAGTAATCCGACCAATACGTCATTGATCAAAGCTTCTTTGCAAAGCGGACTGGTCAAATTAAAAATTCAAACGTTGGTCACGGCTACTAAAGCACAAAAAAAGGTGTTGCAAACGCAACAGGTGGCACTACAAAAGTTGACCGCGGCGCAAAAACAGGCAACGGTTAGCAAGCTAAAGACGGCCTTGGCCCAAGCACAGGCAAGTGGGAATACTGCTGCGGCGGCTAAAATTCAAAAGCAATTGAGGCAGGCTACAGCGAGTGCTGCGGCGCCAACAAATAGTCAATCACAAACGACGACCTATACCACTAGCAGTCATTATATTTATGGTAGTAGTGATTCAACGTTCTTTGAAAACTTTTTGCCAATCTTTCTCGGTTTCTTTGTCTTCTTCTTTGTGTTCTTGATTTCTGGCGTTTCACTTTTGAATGAGCGCACTACTGGAACCCTAAGCCGGCTACTTGCAACTCCAATTCGACGGAGTGAAATTATTATGGGCTATCTAATTGGTTATGGGGGCTTTGCCATCATTCAGACTGTCCTGACCGTTGTTTTTGCAATTACGGTCTTCAAGATTCACTTAGTTGGTAGTATTTGGCTGGTCTTTCTGACTAACTTATTATTAGCGTTAGTGGCTTTGACCTTGGGTATCTTTATTTCCACCTTTGCTAACTCAGAATTTCAAATGATTCAGTTTATTCCACTGATTGTTGTACCACAAATCTTTTTTGCTGGGTTGATTCCAGTCGATGGCATGGCGAGTTGGTTGCAAGCAATTGCCCACATCATGCCGTTATACTATGGTGCTAATGCGTTGACGGCTGTTGTGACAAAGGGTGCTGGGCTTGGCGATATTGGTGTCAATTTGTTAATATTAGTAGGGTTTATGGTCGTACTAACAATGTTGAATATTGTTGGAATGAAACGTTATCGGAAGGTGTGAGGATATGGAACGACCACGGATACGGGATTATTTTCAACATGATCTAAGTCAGAATGAAACGATTACACCTAAGCAACGGGCCATCCTCCAGGCAAGTCTCGATTTGTTTGCTGAAAAGGGTTTTGACCAGACTAGTACTAGTGATATTGCACAACGGGCCGGCGTTGCGGAGGGGACGGTCTATCGGCGGTATAAGACTAAGGCTGCCTTACGGGATGCCATCTTAGCACCAATTGCCGCACACATTGTGCCAATTTTAGCGAGTGATTTTTCAGAGGATGAATTACGGCAGCGTTATCCCAGTCTACAGGCATTCGTCACAGCAATTTTTACGGACCGAGTTGCATTTGCTAAAGCTAACGTGAAAGAGTTAAAGGTCATTTTTGAAATGGCAGCTTTTGACGCCGAACGACGCGAACAGATTCTTAGCCAGATTGCGCCTAAGATGGTCAAGCAGATGGGAAGTGTCATAAATCAACTAAAAGCAGATCATTTGATTGTGGATTGGCCGAATGATTTGATACTGCAAAGTTTGTTATCGCAGCTATTCGGTTACCTAGCGCGGTTAATGCTGGAATTGCCGGGAACTGAAATTGAGCGCGAACAAGCGTATTTGATTACGGTGATGACCAAAATATTGACCCCGGGTGAACATGATCAAATTACTGGTCAGTGAGCTAAGTGTTACTTGATATAAACTAAAGCCACTTCTGTACTTAGCGGTCATTTGAACGCTAAGTACAGAAGTGGCTTTGGTCGTTGCTACGCGTGTTCGTTTGTTAATCTGCTAGTATCGTCATTTTATTCAACAAACTAGTTTGTAACTGGCTGAGTGTGGTTGTCATGTAGACCGGGTAAAGATCTGGGTTGACGAGCCGCTGGGTTGTTCGTGGGAGCTCGGCAAGTTTAGCCTGGGTCGTTGCCTGAATGGTTGTAACCGGAATTGACGTGGTGTTGGACAAATCTACCGGCGCGAGTAAGGGCCGGGCTTCAAAATGGGTGAGTCGCTGTTGGCGGTCGACACTGAGTGGGTCACTGTTGACGACGGTTAGGCTGGTCGCATCGACGATCGTCTCGGTAGCTAGTGCAATCAAGTCAGCAAAGGCCCGCTGAGTTCCTGGTTCGTACAGACGATAGACTTGCTTATCACCAGGAATCGTTAGTTTTTCGCGACTGGCACTGACCTTGATCTTGGGGGTGCTCTGACCATTGCTCTCAGTTGCCGCAAGCTTGTAGACGCCACTTAGAACCGGTGCGGACGCGCTAGTGATGAGCTTTTCACCGATACCAAAATTATCGATCGGTGCGCCTTCGTGCAACAGCGAAGTAATGATGTGTTCATCCAATGCGTTAGAAATAGTGATTTTGGCATTGGGAAAGCCAGCCGCGTCCAATTGTGTCCGGGCAGCTTGTGATAAAGTCGTGACGTCCCCCGAATCGATTCGAATACCGACGGGTTCATGCCCAGCTGCTCGTAGCTCCTTAAAGACCGTCACCGCGTTAGGAATCCCAGAGTTAAGCACATCATAAGTATCGACTAGTAGCGCACTATTGTCAGGATATTGTTCGGCCCACTTGCGAAACGCCGTTAGTTCATCCGGGAAGGCCTCAATCCAACTGTGGGCCATGGTACCAGCAACGGGAATATCAAACAGCTTCGCAGCGAGAACGTTTGAAGTACTATTGGCGCCACCAATAATGGCTGCCCGGGTGCCGTAAAGCGCGCTGTCCGGGCCTTGCGCACGGCGCGCACCGAATTCCATAATTGGACGTCCTGCCGCAGCATAACTCAGTCGACGAGCTTTAGTGGCAATCAGTGATTGGTGATTGACGATATTTAAGACGAGTGTTTCAAGTAATTGCGCTTGCTCAAGTGGTCCAGTGATTGTCAATAGTGGTTCACGAGGAAAGACCGGGGTTCCTTCTGGTAGTGCCTTAATTTGGCAAGTTAACTTAAAATTTGCCAGCATGGCTAAGAAGGATTCATCCCATAGGTTAAGTTGACGGAAGTAGTCGAGGTCACTGTTGGTAAAATGAAAATCTTGTAAAGCTTCGACAACTTGCTGGAGGCCGGCCGCAATGACAAAGCTACCATTGTCAGGAACCCGGCGATAAAAAAGGTCGAAGGTGGCGTTGGTCTGAGGTAAGTCGTGATGAAATCCATTTGCCATTGAGAGTTCGTATAAGTCGGTTAATAAAGATAAATTGCGCATTGCTAATCAATCCCGTTATTAAGATTTAGGTGTCTTGACACCTATGGTAAATGAACTTAGTTTATCATAATTTAGTATTTGATGAAAGCTATTCTACTGGTTTTCTGGTAGAATGATTCTATTGAAAGAGTAAGAAGGGTGAGTCATGACAGGATCAGAACGGCGTGAACAAATTCGATCAAAATTATCGCAAACGCAGGTCCCCGTAAGTGCAACAACGCTAGCGAAGCAGTTTAACGTTAGTCGTCAGACCATTGTTGGGGATATTTCATTATTGAGGGCTCACGGAACGGCCATTGTTGCTACTCTTCAAGGGTATGAATTAGAAAAAGCGGATCAGCCAACTGCTGTCCTAGTTTGCCGTCATTTTCCAAACGAAGCGATGCAGGAAATGGCCTTGATCATTCACGCAGGGGGCATAATCAAGGATGTTGAAGTCGAACACCCATTGTATGGCCGGCTCCGGGGTGAATTAGAGATTCGCTCAGTTGGTGATGTTAATCTGTTTATGGGCCGGCTCAAGAAATTACAAGGCCATTTATTATCAGAATTAACAGATGGCGTCCATAGCCATACGGTTGCTTATCAGACCCCGGAACAATTAACAGCCATCAAGGCAGCTTTACGGGATGCGGGTTATTTGTATGAAAATTAATGTCAAGACATGGTTAATATTACATTGGTAATCAATTGATATTCGTTAGTTTTATTTACGCACGATGCTGGTGATTAACCAGGATAATGTCAGTAAAAAGATGTTTGGAGATCTAGTCGGATCTTCAAACATCTTTTTTGAATAGAATAACTATTTGCCGTTGCAAAAGCGCTAGTTGTTCATAACGATTGGTCGTGATGTTGATCGTAACATTGGCTGGTATAATTCCTAGGTATTATGTCGGTCGTTAATCAATAATTTGTTTATTGGCGGTTTTATGAGGGCTCGAAGTGATAGAAGCACGGTGGTGAGCCCGTTGAAAGTCGAAAGCAACGTTTTCCATCGCAATCGGGATTGTTAATTGCCTGATGATACGTGACTCATGGCTGTTCACTATGAATGGCCTGATTTAATGGCCGCAACAGCAGTAACGTATACCCAAGTAGTAGAATTCCGTTGATGATTAGTACGAGACCGCCATGAGTGGTACTTTGAAAGATTAAAGTGAACATAAGTGTTCCGATTGGCATGATTGAGCTATTGACTGTTGTTAATGTTGCAACGACTCGGCCTAGTAATTTAGTTGGCACGGTTTGCTGCAAGTAGACCTGAAAAGTTATATTAAGAATAACAAGCGCGAAAGCCAATATTCCCATGATAAAGCTACCAAGCAGGGCATATCCAGTTGGTGATTGGGACGTCATGAACAGAACACCTAATAGCAATATTTGGCTATCAAGAATAAGTACCGGAATAATTAATTTTAAAAAGAGACGTTTCTGACCGGTTGGCGGTAGCAAAGTTAAAAGTAGACTGCCAAGTAGCATACCAATTGCGCTCCCGGTTTCAAGCACGCCAATAGGACCATTACCTGTGTGAAGCTGATCTTTTAAGATGTACGGAATTCCAATCGTAACAGCAGTATATAAGAAGTTCAGAATAACACTCAACAGAATTGTAATTTTAATCATTGTTCGCGACCGCATGTAATTTAGACCAGAATGAAATTTTGCAAACTGACTGTGCGAATTTACTGGGGCGTGTTGTGAATTAGCGAATTGATTAGTTGCGTGATAATGAAATTTCATTGTGAGCATAATGCCAAATGAGGCGAGTGTGGCAACAATCTCTAATATAACGAAGCCAGAAAAGCCGACTAAACTGTATAACCCAACGCCTAACGCTGGTGATAGAATCGAGGAAAGAGAAATTGCACTTTGGGTTAATGAACTTAGACGTTGAATGTTGTGAGCGTTAACAAGCTCATGGGTGGCGGCAGAATAACAGGTATCATTAACATTTGTCGAAATTGCATCGATAATTAGAAAAAGAACGATTGGAATGAGTTTTGCTGTTGCCGTAAATAAGTTGATACTAGCAGCGAATAAAATTAGTGCAAGCGTGCGGGCAGTCAGGCTACCAGTGAGAATGGTTTTGTGCGGATAAGTATCAATCAGATTGCCAATTGGGACAAGGCAAAGCAAGCCAACAATTGGACTGATAATCATGTTGATACCAAAGCTAATGGCAGAGTGTGTTTCGAGACTTATGTCACAGCCTCATTTAATATTTCTGATTGTATCTGGATTGAAGAATAATTTAAAATTCAGTTTGTTTTTGGTTTTAGTACGGTATTAAACACTAAAAAGAGATGGTTGTAAATGGTTAGTGAAGAATAGGTTATTTTAATTGTGGGAATTCTTTCTCAACAGCTAGAGAAAGATTTGAGGCACCGATTTTTGTTAAAAGGTCTTTGTAGTATTGAGCTTTACTTAAATCATCTGAAATTATTGATAGACGAATTAAGGAAAATAAATATAGATCATAACGATGCATTTTTTTTGAAATAATGACACTTTCGTTAAGGCGGTGAACAGCGTCAGATTTCTCATTCTTGATAATTGATAGATAGGATGAATTCAACAAGAAAGCATTTTTCAATAGTAACAAATGGGGAAATTTTGAATCAATCATCTCTAATGAAAAATCGATAATATGTGTTGCCGCTTCCTTGTCAAAAAAGAAGAGAATGTTATTAACCAAATAAATATCCAATACAGTCCAACTATCAAAACGCGAAAGGTCTTGCCATACTGGCTCAACTACAGACCTTAACTGTTTTTCAGAGTAATCGTCCACATGTAGTAGAGCAGTTAATACTTGAATAATGTTTGTAATATTTTGGCTATTAATAGTTTTATTTAATTTTTTAGCTTGTGCTAACAAGTTTTTGATATCTTCAGTTTGGCTTGAATCAGAGAGAGTCTCGAACTTATAGATTAAATCTTCTAGTGGGGTAAGTTTGTATCCGTTTCTAATATATTCAAATTCTTGTACAGAGATACCAAGGTTGTTCAACAGGTTTATGGCATTTGTATACGATGGAATCTGGTTTCCAACTTCTATTTGTGAGATGGAGGATCTTGCCAGTATATTTTTTGCTACATCAACTTGTTTGACAGCATGTAATGTTCTAACAAATTTAAATGTTTGTCCAAAGTCCATAATTGATTTCCTCCAAAATTAGAATGTTTGATAGGTACATTTACACTTCATGTCAGTATACCTATCATTTAACACCATAAATATAGCATATGACTATAATAAAAGCCATCTTAATATTAAAGGATGATTAGAATCAATGAAGAAAAAACTAATGATTAATCTTCAGTGCATAATTACCCTCACCATTACTACTTTGGTATGGATTATTGGTGGTTAAAACACAGAATGCTTTACAAAGAAAACGGGGATGAAACAATTGTCCGAAAGAAAAGAGAAGCTACAAAATTTAATTAGAGCAAAGAAAGTAAAAGTATGTGTTGTTGGTTTGGGATACGTTGGATTACCAATGTTATGCGCAATTCATGACGCCGGAACAAAATATAAAAGCAGTTTTTTCGTTTGAGACATTGTCCTCAACCGAGTGGAATTATTTAACTAGTTTCCGCCCTAATTATTTTGTGGACATCAGCAAACAACTGCAATCTAAACTTGATACAATGGGAGAGTACAAATCTGAGTTGAGAAAGTTTCCGCATCCAAGGTCGTTGAAAGCAATTGAGAATAATGCTCTTACATGGGGGGCTAAAAGCGGCATGCTTGCTGCTGAACCTTTCGTGTTACTTAGAGGAAAGGACTTATTTTAATTTGATATATAATATGACCTTTTATGGATTGAATCCATCTCAAATTGATCATAGATGGTTGGGTAAAAATAGAGGTTTAGAAGCCAACATATTTGATGGATTCGATTTTGATGATCCATTCTTCTGGTCGAAGCTTAAAATATCTTTACAGGTAGCCAAAAGTCAAAATCCTAGTATGTTAAATATGCATTTTCCAACAGATCATGCCAGCTATGTAAACAATTACTGCATGCAAAAGAACCTTTATCGTTTTTTGGATGTAGCTGAGCAGTTTGGTGTTAGGCATGTAGTATTACATGCTAATTATTTTTGTTCTATTAATGAAATAGTGTCTGTAAATTTTGATGAAGTTCGTCGGGAATTTCTAGTACTTTTTGAAAAGATTGATAGTTATTTAGTTGGATCAGGGATTACTGTTGATGTTGAGAATCTTCCAATTATTGGGAATCAAAGTATTGATTATGACTCAGTTTTTGTTTCTCCAGAAGATTTTAGTGATTTAATAAATGCAAATTTTTCACACGTTAAAATGATGTGGGATGTGGGACATGGCCTCATCACTCAAACTACTATTGATGGTATGATGAATATTCAGCATATATCATCTAATCCTAAAAAGACAATTTGGGCACAGTTACAAGGATTACCAATTGACTATTATCACTTTTGTTCTTTCAAAGGACTAGCATTTCCTTTTTCTTCAAATATATGTGAGGAAGGAGTATGTCCACAGATTGGCGATCCATCGCAACAACAAATATCTAAAATCTTAGGCAACATATTTTCTAACTGTTCGGTAGATACGGGAATGACACTTGAAATACAGGAAAATGACTACACCCATAGAGATAATATTTTTCAAACATTAAAATGGATTGAGGAGCGTGAACAGGCATGGTTAAAGGCGTACGGGGGCTAAATCTGCTGGTCACAGCTGAAAGTATTTCCAATTTTGGTGATGGTATATGGATTATTCTGATGCCTCTTTTGGGGTATAATTTATGGCATTCATCCTTGGCTATCGGTATAGTATCTTTGGTAACTCTGTCACCATACGTTTTGGGAATCCTATTTTCTAATTATGTAGACCGTATGGTTCCACCGGTAGTCATGATAATTTGCGATGTTGGTCGAATGTTGTTGTCATTTTTGTTAGCGGTTTTACTACTTTCGGGACGGTCAACTTTTGTGTTGTTTATAGTTTTAGTATTCTTACTATCATCATTTTCGGTTTTTTATATTCCGAGTAGAACAGCAGCAGTGCCTAATTTTTTTAAAAAAGAAGTAGTTCAAAAAACTGAAGCTATTTTTAATGTTTCAGATTTTCTGTTTCTGGTTGTTGGGAAGCTGTTTTGTGGTTTTCTATTAGGAATATCTGTCTCATATGGACTATTAGTCTTAATTGATAGCTTTACATTTTTAGTTTCTGGATTTTGTAATTACTTTTTTTACAAAATGTATGTTAAAAAAGTTATTATTTCAAAAAATAATACAGTTATTAAATCGAAGAATAAAATCTTTAAGATATTTTTACGTCAGGATCTAAAAATGATTTTAGCATCATTTGTTATCTTAAACCTCAGCATTGGTGGACTAATGGAAAATGCATTACCAACTATACTTATAAAAAATAATCCAACTAACTACAAACAATGGTTTTCCATCTTAAATTCTAGTTTTGATATTGGAATGCTTGTAAGTAATTTGATTTTCTTAAAAATCTTTTCTAAATCGGAGTTAAATACCAAGCTTATTGCAATACCTGGTGTTGTCTCTTTATTGGTAATTGGTTTATTTTTATCACCTAACATATTGAAATTCTTTTTAATTTTTAGTATTGGCGGCTTAGCATCTTGGCTTGATGTAGCGACAGTTGTTTATATGCAAACTAATTTGCCAAGAGAAAGTTTAACTTCAACTTTTACGGTTATTGGTTCCGTTTCTAAAACTCTAGAACCAATTTCTTCGTTGATTTACATGGGCCTCTGCCTGGGCAGCAATATTTACGTGAAATTAATTTCGTTCAATTTGATACTGTTAATACTTGCTTCAGTATCGGTGATTGCCTTCAAAAATAAGAGGGGTGTTGTATGATTAAGTATTCGAAATACACGGGAAATAAACGTGATCAATATATGAGGCTGTTTTTAATCGGCGATGAGGATGAAAGTAAAGTTCGTGAGTATATCAATCAAGGTTGTTTGTTTTTAGCTGAACAGAGTAATACGGCTGTTGCTGTAGCGATAGTTGTTCCAACAAGTGATGGTAACGTTGGTGAACTCAAAAATATTGCCGTTGATGCCAAGGCCCAAGGTCAAGGAATTGGATCAAAAATGATAGCTTATGTATTTGAACAGGCCAGAGATCGATATAATACGATTTTAGTGGGCACTGGCGATGCTGATGTTCAGAATATCTTATTTTATTTAAAAAATGGATTTAGATTTTCTGGAATTAAAAAAGATTTTTTTGATGAATATAAGGAACAAATTATTTCTAATGGTGTTGTACTGAAAGATATGGTTTTATTGACAAAAAAGTTGTAACAAATAAGTAGATAATTGTTTGTCATAACCAAAGCTTATGGATAGAGATTATATTATTAAACGCACTCTTATTGTTGTAAAGAGTCTTAAGGTTGGTTTTAGTCAGATGTAGAGCGTTGCCACAGGTCTTTAAATGATAACTGGGGATTATGTAATAAATCGTGTCAAACTCTGATTTGGCAAAATGTAAACAATAATTTGGAGAGAAAATGAGTAATAATGTTCCAAAGTGGGAACAAGATATTTTGAACAAGAATGAATCAATAACTGTAAAACGGTTGGTTCAACACTTGTTACGATACCTTGATGCTGCATTTGTAAATATTTATGATATAAATTTAGAGAATTAGTTGGGATCTATAGTTTTTGATAAAGAACCAGTCTCACTGATCAAGCAAGACTTTTTCCGAAGAAGACTTAAAAATATTATCAATATGAGGTTAATAAGTATGTATGCGAGGTCTCGATAAAAATACTAGTTTTGCACGTATGGTGAATCCATAAATTAGATATATATTTTAAGCTGCTTTCTGAACAAGAGGCTGTGACATAACTAGCCTCTGTATAAGCAAATGGGACGAGAAACCGAATTTTGGTTTCTCGTCCCATTTGCTTACGCCTTTGA